>JAJTCR010000004.1 GCA_021325695.1 Steroidobacteraceae bacterium
CCAGCCCTCGAAGTCGGCGTCGTACTCGGCGAACCGCACGTCGCGCTGACGCACGGCCGGCCTTCGATCGGGAGGACAGAGCGCATAGTGGTCCGCGAGCACGCGTCGCAGCGACGGCTCGGCCGCGACCTCCTCGAGCAGGTTCATCATCGAGGCGACTGTGCCACCCGAGAACCCGCCCTGCATCTTGCGCACGCGCATCTTCACGCGGGTGCAGGGACGGCCATAGCGTTCCCGCGCCTGCGCCTGCAGGTAATGCACGCCGAGGTCGAACGGTACCGAATCGAATCCGCAGCAATGCACGATCCGCGCGCCGGTGCGGCGGGCGGTCGCTTCGTGCTTCTCGAGCATGCGCCGGATCCATTGCGGTTCGCCGGTCAGGTCGCAATAGTCGGTGCCCGTTTCGGCGCACGCCTGCACGAGCGGCTCGCCGTACAGCGCGTACGGGCCCACCGTCGAGACGATCACGCGCGCGCTGGCGCAGAGCCGGCGCAGGTCGTCCGGGCGCGACGCGTCGGCCGTGAGCAGCTCGAGCGCTCCCGCGTCTTTGCCGAGCGCGCTGCGCACCTGCTCGAGCCTGGGTGCGGAGCGGCCCGCCGCCGCCCAGCGCAACTCGCCGTCGAGCCCGAACGTCTCGAAGAGATATCGCGTGAGGATCTGGCCGACGAAGCTGGTGGCCCCGAAGGCGACGACGTCGTGCGGCCGCGTGGCGGGCGGAGTCATGACCGCCATCTTAGACCAATGTCTCAGTTTCGCCGCGGAATGGGCTTGCTAGATTCCGGCCACGCGCCCACAGCCACGAGGGGGACAGTTCATGGCCGGCCCGCCCAACATCGACTGGAACGCCGTGATCGCCGATCCGCGCTTCCAGACATTGCACCGGAAAAAGCAGGGATTCCTGACCGGATTGATGGTCTTCTCGGTAGTGTTCTATTTCCTGTTGCCGATTGGCGCCGCCTATTTCCAGGAGCTGTTCAAGATGCGGGTGTGGGGCGTCATCAATTTCGGCCTGGTGTTCGCGCTGACCGAGTTCGTCGTCGCCTGGCTGGTGGCGTTCTATTACTCGCAGCGCGCCGGCGGCGAATTCGACCGGCTCGCTCGCGAGATCGCGGCCGACTACGAAAAGGGCACGGTGACGCCATGAACTTCCTGCAGAACCGTAAAGCCCTCGGCTGGGGAATGGTCGCCCTGCTGCCCGTGGTCAGCACGGGCGCCTACGCGCAGGGCGCCGTCACGCCCGAGTACCGCTGGCTCACGTTCCTGGTGTTCGCCGTGATCATCGCGCTGACGATGTACGTGACCTACGTCGCCGCCAAGCGCGTGAAGTCGGCGTCGGATTTCTACACGGCCGGCGGCGGCGTGACCGGACTGCAGAACGGCTGGGCGATCGCCGGCGACTATCTGTCGGCCGCGTCTTTCCTCGGCATCGCAGGCTTGATCTCGCAGTACGGCTACGACGGGTTCATGTACTCGGTCGGCTGGCTCGTGGCCTACATCACCGTGCTGCTCGTGATCGCCGAGCCCTGCCGCAACATCGGTCGCTACACGCTCTCGGACATCCTCGCGTACCGCAACAATCCGAGGGCGATGCGCATCGTCGGCGCGATTTCCGTCATCACGGTCTCGACGTTCTACCTGACCGCGCAGATGGTCGGCGGCGGCGTGCTCGTGAAGACGCTGATCGGCATCGACTACGAGATCTCCGTGATCGCGGTCGGCGTGCTGATGCTCGCCTACGTGCTGTTCGGCGGCATGGTGGCGACGACCTGGGTGCAGATCATCAAGGCGATCCTGCTGGTCGCGGCCTCGATAATCCTCGTCATCCTGGTCTGGCTGCCGTACGGGTTCTCACTGCCCGCCTTCCTGCAGGACGTCGTCAACGACCCGAAGGTGCAGGCCAAGGTGGCCTCGCTGCTCGGCGACCCGGCGAAGAACATGAGCGCCGCGGAACTGGGGCAGCGTTTCCTCGAGCCGGGACTCTACTTCAAGGCGCCGATCGACCAGATCTCGCTCGGCATGGCGCTCGTGTTCGGCACGGCCGGACTGCCCCACATCCTGATGCGCTTCTTCACGGTCCCGACCGCGCAGCAGGCACGCAAGTCCGTGCTGTGGGCCATGGCCATCATCGGCGGCTTCTACGTGCTGACGCTGTTCCTCGGTTTCGGTGCGGCGAAGCTCGTGGGGCCCGCGGCGATTGCCTCGATCGACGCGGGCGGCAACATGGCGGCCCCGCTCCTCGCGCAGTATCTCGGCGGCGGCGCGAATTCCTTCATGGGCAACTTCATGCTGGCGTTCGTGTCGGCCGTCGCGTTCGCGACGATCGTCGCGGTCGTCGCGGGCCTCGTGCTGGCCGCAGCCTCGGCCATCGCCCACGACCTGTACGTCGGTGTCTATCACGGCGGCGACACCGTGCCGCCGCAGCAGCAGGTCCGTGCCGCGCGCATCGCCACGGTCATCGTAGGCGCGATGGCGATCACGATCGGCATCGCGGCCAAGGGCCAGAACGTCGCGCACCTCGTGGCGCTCGCGTTCGCGGTGGCCGCGTCCGCCAATTTCCCGTGCGTGCTGCTGACGCTGTACTGGAAGCGCTGCAACACCGGCGGCATCGTGCTCGGCATGATCGTCGGCACCGTGGCGGCGGTCGGCCTCACGCTCGTGTCGCCGAACGTGACGTACCCGAAGGCCGTGCGCGAGGCCTCCGCGAAGGTGTTTGCCGGCGAGGCCGCCAAGCGCGAGGACATCGTTACGAGGCTCGCCTCTGCCGATCCCGAAGTGGTCAAGGGTGCGCAGGTCGAACAGGGGGCGCTGGACAAGGCCGTGCAGAAAGCCAAGGACGACGTCGCCAAGGTCGAGGGCAAGGAGCGCTCGCTGGTCGGGCTCGAGGCGCCGCTGTTCACGCTCAAGAACCCGGGCATCATCTCAATCCCGCTTGGCTTCCTGGCGGTACTGCTGGGCTCCCTGCTGTTCCGCGACCGCCGGTCAGAGGAACTCTGGCCCGAGGTCTACGCAAGGCAGAACACCGGCATCCTCGCGTCGAAGGCCACCGCGCACTAGCGTCCGCGCGGCCCCGCGTGCGAGCGCAGCAGGGCCGGCGCGCCCGACCAGCAAGTGATCAGTGACTAGTGGATAGTGACTAGTCGGAACGCGCGTCGCGCGAAGCCATGGAAGCCCAGCCGCTCACGTGCCGCGGGGCCTGCTTGTTTCATCGGCATCGGCAGCCCTTGAAATGCTTTGAGCCGGCGGGCGGTACTACACTCCGACTAGTCACTGATCACTAGTCCCTAGTCACTTCCCGTGTCCACTCCGCCTCTCATCGTCGACGCGACGGTCCAGTTCCTTCGGACGCACCTGCCGTTCTCGCGAATGGACCGAAAGGACCTCGAGTTCGTCGCCGCGCGCGTGAGGCTCGGCTATTTTCCAGTCGGCACGGTGATCGTCGATCCGGCCGGCGGCATTTCCGATTTTCTGTACATCATCCAGCGCGGTCACGTGCGTGTCCGCAATCCGAACGCCGCGCTCGACGACGAAGTCCGGGGCACCGGCGAATGCTTTCCGGTGATCGCGCTGTCGGCGGCCTCCGCGGGCAGCCGCACGTTCGAGGCCACCGAGGACGTCTTTTGTCTGCTGCTGCCGCGCGAACACTTCGACGAATTGCGGCGACGGTCCCCCGAGTTCGCGCAGTTCTGCACCGAAGCGCTCGCGACCATGGTGCAGCTCTCGCTGGGTCAGTTGCTTCATCATTTCTCGCAGCGCGCCGCCGAGCAGCAGACGCTGCTCGAGCCGATCAGCGCGCTGGTGCGTCGCGATCCGATCTACGCCCGGGCCGACACGTCCGTGCGCGACGCGCTCGAACACATGCGCCGCGAGGGCGTGCGGACGATCGCCGTCGTGGACGACGCGCGTCGCCCGGTCGGCGTGTTCACGCTGGTCGACCTCGTGGAACGCGTCGTGCTGCCCGGCGTGCCGCTTTCGACGCCGGTTGCGGACGTCATGACGCGTGATCCCATCCTGGTCGACGAGTTGAGCACGGCGCAGGAAGCCCTCGCGCTGATGGCGAGCCGGGGCTTTCACCAGCTGCTGGTGATGCGCAGCGGAGAACTCACGGGCATCGTCACCGAGCGCGACCTTTTCAGCCTGCAACGCGTGACGATGCGCAACGTCACGCAGTCGATCCGCGTCGCGCGCGACCTCCCTGGGCTGCGTCGCTGCGTCGAGGACATCGAGGCGCTGACGCACAACCTCCTTGCGCAAGGCGCCGCGGCCGAGCCGCTCACCCACACGATCACTTCGCTCAACGACACACTGACGCAGCGCCTGTTCGAGTTGCTGCTGCCCGAGTTCCCGTCGGTCGGGCAGTTGCAGTGGTGCTGGCTCGCCGTGGGCAGCGAAGGTCGCCGCGAACAGACCGTCGCGACCGACCAGGACAACGCGATCGTGTTCCGTTGCGCGCGCGCCGAGGTCGCGGACGCACGCGAGCGCCTGCTGGAGTTCGCGCGCGCCGCGAACGCCGCACTGGCCGAGCTCGGCTTCCCGCTGTGCGTCGGCAACATCATGGCGGGGAATCCGGAGTGCTGCCTGTCGCTGGAGGAGTGGCGCGGGCGCTTCGCGGACTGGATACGCGAGCCGACGCCGACGGCGCTGCTCGGGGCGAACATCTTTTTCGACTTCCGCCCGTTGTTCGGTGACCAGTTGCTGGCCGGGGAGCTGCGCGAGTGGCTCGATGCGACCGCCGGCGTGAACAAGCTGTTCCTGCGCATGCTGGTGGCGAACGCGCTGCAGGCCGAGCCGCCGCTCGGGTGGATCCGCACGTTCCGCACCGATGCCGGCGAGACGATCGATCTCAAGACGCACGGGACCCGGATCTTCGTCGACGCGGCGCGCGCATTTGCGCTCGCGCTGGGTATCACCGAGACCAATACGTCGCAGCGCATCCGCGTGGCGGGGCGCCGGCTCAACCGCGACGAGCGCGACATCGGCGCGAGCGTCGACGCCTATCACTTCCTGCAGCTGCTGCGGCTGCGCGCCCAGCTCGGCGGCCTCGAGGCAGGCGGCGTCGAGGCTGCGCGGGACAAGCTCCATCGCGCGCTGAACCGGCTCGACCCCTACGCGCTCAACGAACTCGAGCAGCGCATGTTGCGCGAGGCGTTTCGCCAGGCGCGGGCGCTGCAGATGCACCTCGACCAGTCCGTCGGGCACTGAGCATGCTGCCGTCGACGTTCGGCGAAGTGCTGCGGGCCCGGCGCATCCGACGCGCGTTGCCGGCGGAGGTGCAGGAGCGGCTGCGTCGGGTGCGTCGCGGGTTCCTCGACCGGCCCAGTCTCGACCAGCCGCTCGCGCTCGCCCGGTTCGTGGCACTCGACCTCGAAACGACCGGTCCGCGCATGCTGGTCGACCGCATCATCTCGATCGGCGCGCTCGCGGTGACGGACGGTACCGTCCGCCATGACGACGCCTTCGAGACGACGTTGCGCCAGGACCGCTCGAGCGAGGTCGACAACATCCTGGTCCACCAGATCGGCGGCCAGGCGCAACTCGGGGGCACCGACCCGGTCGAGGCGCTCGTGAGCTGTCTCGAATTCATCGGCGATTCGCGCATCGTCGCGTTCCGGGCCGAGTTCGACCAGACGGTGTTCCGACGCGAGGTGCGGTTGCGGCTCGGCGTCCACGCGTGGCCCAGGTTCATCGACCTCGCGGCGCTGCTGCCCGCGATGGTTCCCGGCACGTCCAACGACACCCTCGACGAGTGGGTGGCCCATTTCGGCCTGCCGCCGGTCGGCCGTCACCAGGCGATCGCAGACGCCTACGCCACGGCCCAGTTGCTGATGATCGTGCTGCAGGACGCACCACGGGCCGGAATCGAGACGAGCCGTGACCTGCGCGATGCCGAGCAGGCCCAGCGGTGGCTCGGCCGGCGCCGCTGACAGACGACGGTGCGGCGACGCGGGCAATTCGAACCAGTTTGACGCGGGTTGGCCGGGGGCGTCGAAGTGTGACGCAAGTCACGCTTTACCATGCCGGACCTTGAACGCTCCGAGAATGCGTTGTCCGCCATCCCCTTGATCCCGCCGAATCCGCGCCTGCTGGTGATCGACGACGACCCCGCCGTCCGGCAGGTCGTCACCGGGATCGGCCGCGCGGTCGGTTTCGACGTCACGGGCTGCGAGGGCGAAGCATCGCTGGACGACTGCCTCGGCCAGATCACGGACCTGATCATCCTCGACCTCGTGATGCCCGTCGTCGACGGCATCGAGGTGATCGAACGCCTGGCCCAGAGCCAGTCGTCGGCGCGACTAGTGCTGGTGTCGGGACAGGACCGGCGCGTGCTCGCGAGCGCCTCGCGCCTGGCCACGGCGCACGGGCTCAAGGTCGCCGCGGTTTTCGCCAAGCCGTTCAGCTCGACCGACCTGCGCGCCTGCCTGACGGAACAGAAGGGCGCGATCAGCGGCGGCGACACCGCGCGGCTGCGTCGCATTCCGCCCGACATCCGGACCGCCCGCATCGAGCAGGCGCTGCGTGCGCGTGAAATCGTCGTGCATTACCAGCCGCAGGTCAGCGTGAGCACGCTGGAGTGGCTCGGCGTCGAGGCGCTCGTGCGCTGGCAGCACCCGGAGTTCGGGCTGCTCACGCCCGACACCTTCGTGCCGCTCGTCGAGCGCAATCCCGACCTCGTGCGCCGGTTCACGCAGTACATCCTGCGCACGGTCGCGCACGAGATCGTGCCGCCCGACACGGTCGGCGGTTTCACGGGCCGGGTCGCGATCAACGTGACGGCGGACGTGCTCGCGTCGGCGGAGTTCCCGAACCAGCTGCTCGCGCTGCTGGCCGAAGCAGGACTCGACCACGAGCGCATCGTGCTCGAGGTCACGGAGACGACGCTGCCGGCGGAACCGGTCAAGGCGCTCGCGATCCAGACGCGCCTGCGCATGCGCGGCGTGTCGCTCGCGGTCGACGACTTCGGGACCGGTCATTCGAGCCTGGAGCGGCTGCACACGTTTCCGATGGACGAGCTCAAGATCGACCTGAACTTCGTGCGCGAGTCCACCAGCGACCCGGAAGCGCGTGCGATCGTCAACAGCTCGATCGCGCTCTCGCGCGACCTGCGCGTGCGCTGCGTCGCCGAGGGCGTCGAGAACGTCGAGTCGCTGCGGCTGCTCTCCGCGCTGCGCTGTGGCTACGCGCAGGGCTATTACATCGGCCGGCCGATGCCGGCGGGCGAACTCGGAGGCTGGGCGGCGCAATGGGCGCTGCGTCGCGGCGAGGTCCGGGCGCAGCTGGAGTCGGTGCAATGAGCGAGGGCACGGTCTCCGACGACGTCCCGGCGCGAGCATCCACGAGCCCGGATATCCCGTCCGTGCGCGCGGCCCTGCGCAATGCACTCGACGGCGCGGCGATCGGTTCGTTGACCTCGTCGGTCGTGCACGCGGGCAACAACAGGCTGACGGTGATCCTGTCCTGCCTCGACCTGCTCGATGCGGCCGGCATCGACGACGAGGACCTGCGCCTCGCCATCACGCTCGCAACCGCCGCCGCCCAGCAGCTCGCGGCCGATTTTGGCCGCCTGCTCGCGGGCGTGAGGGAGCAATCGACGCGGGCGGAAGCCTGCGACCTGCAGCAGGCGGTGCACGTTGCGAGCCGACTCGACGCATTCCTGCACGGCGCCGGCCTCGAGTGCGACGTGGACGTGCCGACCGGACTCGAAGCCAGGGTCGAGCATGAGCGACTGCTGTCGGCGTTGCTGCACCTGTTCCTGCTCGCACGGCGCCACGGCGCGCGGTCGGTGCGGATCCGCGGTGCCTCGCTCGACGTCGCGGCACGCACTCCCGCACAGCCGGCACTGTCCAGGGGCCGACACTGCCGCCTCGTGTTCGAACTCAGCGGCGCGCGGTTGCCGGACGCGCTGCGTCGAGCCACCGCCGAACCCGGTCACGTCGTCGAGCGTCTCGACGAACCGCACGGATTGCAGCTCGCGACCGTCGAGGCGTTCGTGCACGGCGTGCGTGGCCTCGTCACGGTCGCCGACGAACCTGGCAGCGAAGGAACGCGCATCGACTGGTACTTGCCGGCCTCCCTGAACAACGCCACCTGACCGGCCATTGCGGCAGTCCCGTCTTTACGACGGCCCGCCCCGGTGCAACCATCGACGCATGCAGACATTCGTGGCACGTTCGACGTGCGCGACGCGCGTCGTCGCGCTCCTGGGGTTGGCGTTGCTGTCGGCCTGTGCAGGCAAGGATGCGGCGGCTCCGCCGGAAGCCGCGCCGCCCGCCGCCATGCCGGAGCCACCGACGCGCGAGCAACTCGCGACCGCGACGATCGGCGGCGTGTTGCCAGTAGCCGTCACGCTAGAGGCCGGGCGGTACCAGGGAGCCCCGGCCGCACCCGGCGCAGCGTCGCGCACGACGATTACCCTCCTGGAGCCCACCGTGCTCTACGGTGACCTCGACGGCGCGCCACCTGCGGAGGCGGCGGCACTGGTCGCGGTCGACACCGGCGGCAGCGGCGAAGTCCTGCACCTGGTCGCGTTCGCGATGCGCGACGGCAAGGCCACGGCCGTGGCGACTGCGCCGGTCGGCGACCGGGTCAAGGTGTTCCGGGCCTGGTTCGAACTCGACAAGGTGCACATGGACGTGGTCGAGGCCGGACCGGGAGAGCCGGCGTGTTGCCCGACACAGCTCACGCGCAAGGCCTTCGGCTGGCAGGATGGCAAGCTGGCCCTGCGAGAGGACACGCCGGTCGGGTCGATGTCGATCAACCTGCTCGCCGCGACCGACTGGGTGCTCGTCGAAATGGACGGTCGGTCGCTGGCGCAGGGCGTGCTGCCACCCACCGCGCTGATCCAGTACGGCAAGGTGCGGGGGTTCGCCGGCTGCAATCGCTATACGGCGTCGGTCAATGAAAGCAAGGCCGGCACGATCGCACTGGATGCGCCGACGGTCGATTCGAGCAAGGCCTGCGACGCGGCAGCCGTCGCGCTCGAAGCCGGGTTCCTCGAGCACCTGCCCAAGGTCGACGCCTACACGTTCCATGCCGGCCGACTGCTGCTGACCGGTGCGCCGGATGGGCAGGGTGTGCGACCGGTCCTCGTGTTCTCGAGATGAGGTGAGACCATGGATTACCGCAGGTTCGCCCGGCCGTGGCTGCTCGTGACGGCGGTCGCGCTGCCCATGACGGCGCTGGCGCAGGAGGAGTGGGTGTCGATCGCCAAGGGCGATCGCACGGAGGTGTTCGTCAAGCCGTCCACGCTCAAGTGGGACGGTCCCTGGCTCAGCATCCGCAGCATGCAGAATTTCGTGGAAGCCCAGCCCGCGGCGAAGAAGGGCAAGACGTTCCTGTCGGCACGCAACGAGTATCGCGTCGATTGCCCGCAGCGGCGGCTCGCCTACCGCGAGATGCAGGCCTACGCCGGGCTCGACCTGCAGGGCGACGTCGTGCAGAAGACCAAGATCGGCGAGAAGAACCTCAAGTGGATGGACGCGCCCGAACGCACGGTCTTCGGCGAGTTGCTCGATTACGCGTGCGAAAACGCGCCCGCCGCGCCCGTCGCTGCGCCGTGACGTCCCCCGTCACCGTGACTGAATACCGGACGTTCGACCAAGCCGCATTGCTGGAAAAACTCGGAGGCGACCGGGAGTTCGTCCGCTCGCTGCTGGGAGTCGCACTGCGCTCGAACGGCAACCTGCCGACCGAGCTGCGCGACGCCTGCGCCGTCGCCGATTTCGCAAGGCTCGCGCGTCTCGCACACAAGGTGAAGGGCACGGCCGGCGACCTGGTCGCTGCCACGCTCCAGTCCCGTGCGCGCGAAGCCGAGCTGGCGGCACGCGCGTCCGGACCGGACGCGATCGGCCTGAACCTGGGACTGGCCGACACGCTCGACGAGTTTCTCGACGAGTTGCGCAGCGCCGCGGCACGGAACGATTGACGCACACTTCGTTCGGCGAGGGATGGCGTGATGAGACGACGCGAGCTCAAAACCGCCGGCATCGGTGGCCTGGACCTCTACGCGCAGGCGTGGCTGCCCGAGAACCACGTGCGTGCAGTGGTCGTCGTGGCACACGGCCTGGGTGAACATTCCGGGCGCTATGCGGGGCTCGCCGAAGCGCTGGTGGGATCGGGCCACGCCGTGTACGCGCTCGACCATCGAGGTCACGGGCGTTCGCCGGGCGCGCGCGCCAACATCGAACGCTTCGAGTACCTCGTCTCGGATTTCGGCGCATTCGCCGGACGGGCCGCGCGCCAGCATCCCGAGACACCGGTATTCACGCTGGGCCACAGCATGGGGGGCGCAGTGGCCTTCGCAAGCGCGCTGCGGCTGCAGAACACCTTGCGCGGCCTCGTGTTGTCGGCGCCCGCGCTCGGTACGGACGAGGCGGCCCCGAAAGGCCGCAAGCTGCTCGCGCGCGTGCTTTCGTCGATCGCACCCAACTCGGGCGTATGGCGCATCGAGGCCTCGCGGATCAGCCGCGATCCGGCGATCGTGCAGGCGTACGCCTCCGATCCGCTCGTGCACCACGGGCCGATCCCGGCGCGGACCGCGGTCGAACTGCTCGATGCCATGCAAGGGTTCCTGGCGCAGGCTCCGCGCCTGCGCCTGCCGACGCTGGTGCTGCACGGCACGGCCGACTCCCTCGTGCCGGTCGGCGCAACGCGGCCGGTCTACCAGGCGCTCGATGCACAGAAGCGCACGGTCAAGTACTACGAGGGCCTCTTCCACGAGGTCTTCAATGAACCGGAACGCGCGCAGGTGCTCGAGGACCTGCAGCAGTGGCTCGCGCGCGTTTGACGTAACGCGGCCGCGGACGCTCGTGGCCCGCGCCAGCGATCACAGTTTCGCGATCGTGCGACGTCGCCGGTCACCGATGACGTCATGCAGGAGTAGGGTGGCGCGCATCAGCAAACCCGTCGTGAGGCGGGGACGCAAAGCCTCCGATCCCACGGCACGTGTGCATGGGACAGCGGGGTTGCCGGACATCGGGGGTGCCAGATGGCCGTCGACGGCGACACGAATACCGGGCGGGAACTCCTGCTGCTCTGCGCGCGGGCGATCGCCTGCGCGAGCCCGGTCCGCGCCGAGGCTCCTTCCGGACCGGCCGATGGCAGGAGCCTCGCGCCGTACGAACACACCTCGACGTCGACCCGGGTCTGGTGGCGTGAAGGCGCCACGCGCCTGCAGGCCTTGCTGCAAATTCCCAGGCTTCGGACTTCGCGCAAGGACGAACCGGAGTGGCTGCGCAGGAGTTCGGGTGCAGAACTCGTCGAGGCTCCGATGGCAGCCGACGACGGCGCCGTCTGTCTCGTGCTGCAGGACGACCGACCCGATGGCACCGACCTGCTGACGGCCCGCTATACCATGCACGACCGCGGCGCACTGAAGGCGTATGCGGGTGCGGGCCTCAACAGGGCGCAGTACTTCCACGACGATCCGAGCGACCCGGGTCCGACGTGGTTCAACAAGCGCAACCGACGCACGTCGATGGGTCCGGCGGCCGAACTCGGCGCCGAGGTGCAGGTGTCCCCGCGCGTCCGCCTGAATGCCGACATCCGCTGGATCGACCTCGACGGGCGCGCCGAGGCCCTGCGCACGGACCAGGGCCCGGTGTCGGCCGAGCCCGTGATGGTCGGCCTCTCGATCGGGTATCGCTTCCGCTGAACGGCGGCCAGGCTACGCCGAAGGGATGAAGTCGTCGTCGCCCTGCTGCGCGCGTTCGAACTTCAGGAACTGCCAGTAGCCGCACACCTGGTCTTCCGGGTAGCTCCGGCACACCGAGGGACGTGCCTCGTAGACGGTGCAGCGACGGGCGTCCTGGTCGAAGAAGCGACAGGTCGACTTGTACACGTGGTCGTTCTTGTGGCGCAGCAGCTGCTCGTCGAGCTCCCCGGATCGATAACGGTACGTGAACTTGCGGCGCGCCGCGGCGACACTGATGCCGAAGTGGCGCGCGAGTCGCTCGATGTCGAAGTCGCTGACGGCGATGCGCGCGTAGCTGCAGCAATAGCCGGGACACCTCGAGCAGTCGTAGCGTGGCTTGGTGGGCTTGCTGGTCATGCAGTCGGACGAAGACGGGGGAGCGGCAGTGTAGCGGTCATGATCACGGGTTGCACCGCTGCGGCGACTCGACTCATGGTGCCTTGCTGTCGGGCCAGCGCGTGACACGCAGCGTCCCTTCGACCAGCGCCCCCGGCGATTGGCGGTCGAGTCGCAGTACGGTCGTGCCGCGCTCGAGCTCGACGTCGGCGAGCCTGATCCAGCGTGCGCCCCACTGCGTGAGGTCCACCTCGAGGTCGACGCCGCCGAGCGTACCGCGCAGGCGGGTCGCGTTGCCGGCGGCCGCCTCGTGCCAGAGCGCGATCTCGTAGCGGCCCGGCTTGCGTGTGCGCCAGCGCCACGTGAGCGCGTCCTGGTCGATACGCCGGGACTCGACGAACGTCGGCCGTTCGAGCCCGCGGTCGAGCCGCAGTTCGCGCAACAGGCGCGCCGTGAAGTCGCCGAGCGTGGCGACGTCGCCGGGCGGCGGGTCAGTCGCCTCCCAGCCGTTGGTGAATGCCGCGACGATCAGCCGGCGACCGTTCGGCAACTCGGCGTACATCGCGTCCTGCAGCGTGTCGAAGGCGCTGCCGACCTTGTTCTCGTGCTGCGTGCCCGGCGGCAATCCGCCGCCGAGCGCACTGAATGCGGAAAACGTCGGCCGTCGCAGCAACGACCGCATGTAGTTGGTCGACTCCGGTTCGAGCGCGCCGGAGACGACGCCGAGCAGCAGCGCGGCCGTGAGGTTCGGCGTCATCGCGTTGCGGCCGAGTTGCTGCCACGCGACGCGCTCGATCCCCGCCGGCTCTTCGCCCGAATTGGTGGGGTAGGTCTTGGTGAAGAGTCGCTGCGGTCCGAGCAGTCCGGCGGCATCGAGCACGCGTTCGGTGTAGCGACGCTGCTTGATGAATCGCGCGAGGTCGGCGCCTTCGAGCGGCCCGTTCACGACGCCGCTGATCCGATCGACGACCTCGCCGGTCGCCACATTGTCCGAGTCGACGATCATCGGTCGCACGAACTCATCGAGACAGGCCGGCGCACGACCCTGCTCGCGGCACCAGTGCACCGCGCCGACCAGGAAGCCGAGCTTGACAGTGCTCGCGGGGTACGCGGTCGCGTCTCCCTCCACCGCGCCGCGTCGCCAGTGCCCGTCTTCGTCCTCGACCAGCACGCTCACCTGCATCCGGTCGAACGACTGGCCGCGCAGGAAGGCCGTGCGCGCGCGCTCGACCGCCCGTTGCACGGTCGCGTCGTCGCGGATCACCGGCAGGGTGGCCGCAGCGCCCGCCACGCCCGCCCAGGCCAGTGCGACGAGCGCCACCGCCTCGAGCGCGAGCGCCGTGCCGAGTCGCACCCGTCCCTGCATGACCGCGCCCGTCGTCCACAGCACCGCGACGATCGCGAGCGCGCCCGCGAGCAAGGCCGCGCGTGATATCTCCTCGGCGAACCACAGCAGCGGCACCGCGCCCAGGATCGCGAGCGTCAGTTGCGCCGTCGCGAACACGCGGATCGCGCGATTCATCGGTGGGTCGT
>JAJTCR010000281.1 GCA_021325695.1 Steroidobacteraceae bacterium
GGCCGCCGGTGAAACCGTCGTCGAACAATCCGTTGATCCCCAGCGCGTACGCTCCAAACGTGGCCGATCGCCTCGGCACGTAGTCGAGGTCCGCGCTGAACCCGATCGTCGAGGTCTGGTCGATGCTTCGACCCGATCCGGCGGATTCCTGGCGGATGCCGCGGCATCCCGCGACGATCAGCTGGCCCGGGCCGTGAAACAGCAGGTATCGAAACTGCAGCGTGATCCACGCGGTGAGGCCAAACGACCAGCGGGACGTGATGCGCACGGGGTGGTCCACTCGTTGCACCACGCCGACTAGGTGTCGTGGATGCAGCACGAGCTGTGCATCGTCCGGCACGTCGATGATGCCGACTTCCGCCAGGGGATCTTTCCTGCTCGAGACCGTGTAGGCCTGCCCTGCGCCGCGTATGCGAGTCAGCGCGACCATGCCACTGGCGACACTGGACAGTGGGTAGCGTGAATCGAGCAGCCATTGGGTTTGCTTGTCGCCGGTGTGCGCGAGACTCTGGAGAAACTCGGGGTGCACCAGGAGTTCCTCGCCTGCGTCCAGCCGTATGTCGTGCGAGACGGACGAGATTCGACTGCCATCACGAAATACCAGAACGCCTTCAGTACGAGCGGCATGAGCGTCAGAAGGACGACGACCCAGAGGGCGGTCCACGCGAGCGCGCCGATGCGACGACGGACTTCGTGCAGGCTCTCTTTCACCGCGTCAGCGGATTCCCGTTTCGCTGCGATCACCGCATCGAGCGCTCGAAATGCTTCGCTGTCGACGGTCTCCAGCCGGCGTGCGGTCGTTTTCGCTGCGGTAACGGCCTTGTACGTCCTTTCGGCCGCTTTCCGCGCGTCGTTCGCCTGGATGACGGCCTCGCCCGCCCTGCGCCGGGTCGATTGCAGCTTCAGGTAGCGCTGTCGGTCCGCGTCCGGGATGTTGAATTGCTCGTACGGGAAGATCGCAGCAAACGGATGGGCCCCCGCGAATGCGTCCGCGTCACGTCTGGCCTTCCAGAACGCCCTGCTCCTGATGCGATGTTCCGCCGTGGCGTTTCGCAGCGCCGTCGCCGCCTGTTCCGGCGTCAACGTCCGACTGGCGACGCCTTGCATGACGAGCAGCAGTTCCTGCCGCGTCCAACGCAGCACCTGCAGTTCGGCCTCGTTCCTCGCCTGTGCGACGACCACGTCGGTGTTTGCAGCGGACAGCATCAACCGGAACGGGTCGAGTCGTTGCGTCTCCCTTGTCTTGATCTCGGCGTCGAGTTGCATCAGCCAGCGCGCGAGCTCGTTTCGCGGCAAGTCATGGGCAGTGCTCAGCCGTGCATTCAAGGCCTCGCGAAAGCCATTGACGTGTTGGAGCGCCTGCTTTCGTTTCGCCTCGAGCGCGTCCGCCTGCGCCGCATCGGGAATCAGCGAGTCCACCCGCGAGTGGATGAACGACCGGTCGTCCTGCGCAATGTCGACGCCCACGAGCAGCGCCAGGGCCAGCACGAACAGCAACACTCGTCCCGTCATCCAGGTGGCCGCGGTTCTCCCGGCTTCGATCATCGAGTCGCTCTCGGCTTTCGGTCGTCCATGGCTCACGCTCGCGGGTCACCGGATCGTAGCGCACCCGGCCGCAGCGAACTGCGACGCCCGCAACAGGCTCGTTGGTTGTCGATCGCCCGGGAGCATAGACTGCAATGGTCGTTGCCGTTTCACGGTAGCCGCACACTACGGAGCGAGGCATGGCCGCCCAACGCAGACCGATGAAGAAAAAGAGCGGGCGACCCGCGCCGCGAAAGTCGGCGGTGCGGTCACTCGACGAGATGACACCAGCGCCAGTATCGACCGAGCCATCGGCAGTCGGCTCCGGGGCGAGTCTGCTGTCGCCCGTGGGGCCGATCGCGAGGGCGACGTGGAAACTGACGGGCGGCCTCGCGCAGGCCATGTTGGGACGGTCGCCGCACGAGCTGTCGCCCAAGGATCCGCGATTCGCGGATGCCGCGTGGCGCGACAACTGGGCTTATCGGCGACTCGGGCAGAGCTACCTGGCCTTTTGCGAGGCCGTCGACGAGCTCGCGGAGAGCAATCCGGACTGGCGCAAGCGCGAGCGCGCGAAGTTCCTCGGCGGTGTGCTCACGAGCATGCTGGCACCGAGCAACACCCTCCTCGGCAACCCCGCGGCCTTGAAACGCGCGTTCGAGACCGGCGGGGCGAGCCTGCTCGCCGGGACGCGCAACCTGGTGCGCGACGTGATCCGCAACAATGGCATGCCGAGCCAGGTGCCGCCCGGGGCGTTCAAGGTTGGCGAGACTCTGGCGACCACGCCCGGCGCCGTGGTGTTCCGCAACGAGATGGTCGAGCTGATCCAGTATCGGCCCACCACGCCGGAGGTGTCCGAGCGGCCGGCACTGCTGATCGTGCCGCCGATCGGCAAGTACTATTTCATGGACCTCGCGCCGGGACGCAGCTTCGTCGAGTATGCGGTCGCGCGCGGCGTGCCGATGTTCGTCACGAGCTGGCGCAATCCGACGGCCCAGCACCGGGACTGGGGGCTCGACGAGTACGTACAGACCTGCCTCGACACGGTCGAGGCCGTGTGCGAGATCTCGGGCACGGACGACCTCAACCTGATCGGCATGTGTGCCGGCGGCATCCTCGCGAGCCTGATGCTGAACGTCATGGCGGCTCGTGGCGATGAACGCGTGCACTCGGCCACCTTCGGCGTGATGCTGCTGGATTTCGGCCATGCCAGCCCGATCGGCGCCTTCAACGAACCGCGCCTGCTGACGATGAGCCGGCGACGCTCTGAAGCCAAGGGCGTCCTGCCGGCGAGCGACCTCAGTCGAGTGTTCGCATGGATGCGTCCGAACGACCTGGTCTGGAATTACTGGTGGAACAACTACCTGATGGGCAAGGACCCGCCGGCGTTCGACATCCTGGCGTGGAGCGTCGACGCGACGAACCTGCCGGCGCGACTGCACAGCCAGTTTCTCGACATCTTCCAGCGCAATCCCTTGCCGGGGCGCAATCAGATGCAGGTGCTCGGCGAGCCCGTGAACCTGCACCAGATCGAGATCGAGACGCTCGTCACCGGCGCATTGACGGATCACCTGACGCCCTGGAAAGGCTGCTATCGTGCAACCCAGATCCTGGGCGGCCCCAGCACGTTCATACTGAGCAACGCCGGCCACATCGCGAGTCTCGTCAATCCTCCGGGCAATCCGAAGGCCACGTACTGGCTCGGTCCGGAGCCGGGTCGCGATCCCGACGCGTGGCTCGAGCAGGCGCACAAGCACTCGGGCACGTGGTGGGACGTCTGGGCCGAGTGGACGCTGGCGCGCAGTGGCGGCAAGCGACCGGCGCGCGCCAGGCTCGGCAGTGATCGATTCCCGGCGGGCGCCGCGGCACCCGGTGAATATGTACTGGAGCGAGCCTGACACGGGGCCCGCGGTTACGCGAGACGACTGAGCCGACACAAATGAAGTTGATAGTTACCGGTACCGCGTGACGGCACTCGCCTCGCGCCGCCAAGGACGACGGCGCCCGGCCTCCCGGAAGCAGGGAACGCTCGCGACGACCGAGCTCCGGTCCATCGAAGTCGATGGACGACGGCTTCGCGTCGGCATCCGGCGCGGCCGCGGCACGCCGCTGCTGATCTGCAACGGGGTTGGCGCGAGCCTGGAATTGCTCGAACCCCTCACCCACGCGCTGCACGGGATCGAAACGATCGTCTTCGACGTCCCGGGCGTCGGTGGCTCCGAACGGCCGCTGCTGCCCTACACCGTATGGAATCTGGCACGCCTGGCCGCTCGCATGCTCGACGTGCTCGGCTATTCGCGTGTCGATGTGCTGGGCCTGTCATGGGGAGGCGCGCTGGCCCAGCAGTTCGCGCACAGCTTCCGCAAACGTTGCCGGCGACTGATCCTCGCGGCGACGACGCCCGGCGTGACGATGGTGCCGGCGTCGCTGTCGGTGCTCAGTCACCTCGCGCACCCGAGGCGCTACCAGAATGCTGCGTACCTGCGCCGCATCGCGCCCGAGCTCTACGGCGGCCAGGTGCGCCGGGACATGCAGCTGATCGATCGGCACAGCGCGTACCTGCGACCGCCGGACCTGCTGGGGTATCTCTACCAGCAGCTCGCATTCTGCGCATGGTCGAGCCTGTTGTGGTTGCCCTGCATCCGGCAGCCCACGCTCGTGCTGGCCGGCAGGGACGATCCGCTGGTG
>JAJTCR010000282.1 GCA_021325695.1 Steroidobacteraceae bacterium
TCGGTGAACGTCGGCAGCGAGCCGTCCTGCCGCGTCTCGTCGAGGCTCGCGACGAAGTCGATGGTGGGCCGACCCGCGAACCGTATCTCGCGCTCGTCCGCCGACGCAATGCGGAGTTCCAGCTCACGCAGCAGCAGGTCCGGATTGTTCTCATAGGCGCGCTGCAACCAGGTGTCCTGATCCTCCAGCGCGAGGTCGTACGAGTGACGTGGCAATGCATCGAGCGTGGCCGTTTCGACGCCTGTCAAGCTGCGCAGCCGCTCGAGCCGGATGCGCAGCTCGTTGCCGGCCGCGATCTCGACGGCGACGAGCGAGTCGAACTGCGCCTGCGCTTCGGCCACGTCCGTCGCACGCGCGCGGCCGGCGTCGAACCGGGCACGCGAACTGGCAAGCTGCTCCGCGACCGCGCGCTTCTGCGCCAGCGCGAACGCAAGTTCATCGTTCGCGGCCAGGACTTCGATGTATGCCTGCGCCACTCGCAGCACGAGGTCCTGTTCCGCGGCCCGGAACGAAACGGCGGCAATGCCTGCCTGAGCCTCCAGCCGGCGGGAGTCGGCGACGGCATCCGGCCGGTACACCGGCTGCGTGATCCGCAAACCATAACCGTAGACCGTACCATCGCCCGTCTCGTCGAGTGCGAACGCTGCTTCGCTTGTCCCGTCGAGCCGCGTGCGGGTCGTGCGGCGGCCATACTGGGCGCTGATGCTTGCCTGCGGCAGCAGGACGGCGCGAGCTTGCGTGCGGTACTCGGCGCCGGCACCGGCAGCCGCCCGGTCGGCGGCGAACGTCGCGTCGTGATCGCGGGCGCCGCGGTACGCCTCGACCATGTCCACGGCGCCCGCAGGCCACGCCAGCAACGACGCCAGGATCGACGGAATCACGCGACGCATGTCGCCGCCAATGCCGTCAACACGATCGGCCGCAGGCGACGCACGGCGGCCTCGACGACCGCCTCCTCCGGCGCAAGACCTGCCGCGACGTTTGCGTCGATCTGGGCGACGAGAATCACCGAATTGCGCAGGATCATCCCGAACACCGCGATCGCCCCCAGCATCGCGACGAAGCCGAACGGCACGCGAAACATCGCGAGCAGCAGTGCGACGCCGATCAGGCCGAGCGGTCCCGTCGCGAGCACGAGCAGCATCCGCCGCGAGTCCTGCAGCTGCAGCATGAGCAGCAACAACACGACCACCAGTGCGTAGGGCGTCGCCGCCATGATCGATGCGCCGGCCACCGCGCTGGCTTCCGTGCTCCCCGCGACTTCGATCGCATAACCGAGCGGCAGGTCGGCCCGTAGCGCCGCCAGGTCCGGCTCCAGCGCGGCAGCCACGTCGTTCGCCTGTGCGCCCTCGACGTCGGCCTTCACGGTGATGGTCGGCGTGCGGTTGCGGCGCCACAGCACGCCGTCTTCGCCTTCGAGTCGCAACGCCGCGACGTGGCCGAGCGCCACCGGTCTCCCGTCCGCCTGGTACAGCAGCACGTCGTCCAGGCTGCCGAGATCGGAGCGTTCGGGCGCGTCGAGCCTCACGACGACGTCGATCGATTCGTCGCCCTCGCGGAACTGCGTCGTTGCCACGCCCGAGAGCCCGACCTGCAGCGTGCGGGCGATTTCGCGCGGGCTGAACCCGAGCACGCGTGCCTTGTCCTGGTCGACGTCGACCCGCATGACGCTCGTGCGTTCGTCGGCGTCGCTGTTCACGCGACGGACGCTCGCGTGCCCGCGCAGCACGGCAGCCACCCGCGCCGCCTCCAACTCAACCCGGGCATCGTCGGGGCCGCTGACCCGGTACTGCAACGGATAGCCGACCGGCGGTCCATTCTCGAGCCGCGAGACGCGGCCGCGCACGGCTTCGAACCCACCCACGAGCAGTGCGTCGACGCGGGGCAGCACGCGTTCGCGCGCGTCGGCACCGCGGGTCATCACGATCAGCTGGCCGAAGTTGCGATTGGGGGTCTGCTGGTCGAGGGGCAGGTAGAAACGCGGACTGCCGACCCCGACGTACGACGTGACCGACGCCACGTCGGGATCGCCGACGAGTCGTCGCTCCATGGCGCGCAAGGCCTGCTCCGTGGCGGCGTACGAGGCTGCCTGCGGCAACCACAGGTCGACGAGCAGCTCGGGCCGGTCAGATTCCGGAAAGAACTGCTCCGGCACGAGTCGGAAGAACGCGAGCGAGCACACGAACATGCCGAGCGTGCCGGCGACGACCAATCGGCGGTGCTCGAGGCAACGCGTCACGAGGCGACGGAACCAACGATAGGCAGGCCGCGCATACACGGCGTCCTCGTCGACGGCGACGTGGCGGCGTTCGGGCAGGACCACGTACGCGATGTACGGCGTGAACAGCACCGCCACGACCCAGGAGACGATCAGCGCGATGCCGACCACCTGGAACATCGAGAACGTATATTCGCCGGCGTTCGAGCGTGCGAGGCCGACCGGCAGGAACCCAGCGGCGGTGATCAGCGTGCCGGTGAGCATGGGGAATGCCGTGCTCCGGTACGCGTGCGTCGCGGCGCGGACGCGGTCCCAGCCGTGTTCGAGCTTGAGGGACATCATCTCGACGGCGATGATCGCGTCGTCCACGAGCAGGCCGAGCGCAATGATCAGCGCGCCGAGCGACACCCGCTGCAGGTCGATCCCGAGCGCGAACATGACCAGGAAGGTGATCGCGAGCACGAGCGGGATCGTCAGTGCAACGACGAGTCCGGCGCGCCACCCCAGCGACAGAAAACTCACGGCCAGCACGATCGCGACGGCCTCGGCGAGGCTGCGGACGAATTCATCGATCGATTCGCGCACGACGCGCGGCTGGTCGGAGACCGCGTGGATCTCGATGCCGACCGGAAACTGCGCCTGCATTTGCGCGACGACCTCGTCGATGCGGTCGCCCAGCTGCAGAACGTCGCCGCCTTCGCGCATGCTGATCGCGATGCCGAGCGCCTCGCGGCCCTGGAAGCGCATTTTGCTTTCGGGCGGATCGGCGTAGCCCCGGCGTACCGAGGCGACGTCGCCCAGGCGGAAGACCTGCCCGCCGGACTCGACTCCCAGGTCACGGATCGATTCGACCGAGTAGAACGCACCCGTCACGCGCACGTGCACGCGTTCGCCGTCGCCCTCGACTGTGCCGGCCGCTTCGACGCTGTTGGTCGCCTCGAGCGTATCGACGATCGCGGCAGGATCGATGCCGAGCGTCGCGAGCTTGGCCGCCGCGGTCTCGACATAGATCCGCTCTTCCTGTTCCCCGAGCAGGTCGACTTTCATGACGTCGGGCACCTGCAGGAACTCGTTGCGCGCCGCTTCGGCAAACTCCTTCGCCTCGGCGTAGCTGAAGCCGTCCCACGTCAGCGCGAAGACGTTGCCGTACGTGTCGCCGAACTCGTCGTTGAAGTGCGGGCCCCGCACGTCCGTGGGCAGCGTGTGCGCGATGTCGTTCACCTTCTTGCGCACGCGATACCAGACGTCGGCGACTTCCCCGGCAGGCACGGATTCCAGCAGGCTCACGGTGATCTGCGATTCGCCTGCGCGCGAGTAGCTGCGGGTGTAATCGATCTCCGCGATCTGCTGCAGCGCCTTCTCGATGCGGTCGGTGACCTGATCGGCCACCTGCCGGGCCGAGGCCCCGGGCCAGTAGGTCTGCACGAGCATGGCCTTGAACGTGAACTCCGGATCCTCCTTGCGACCGAGGTGCTCGTAGGCGTAGACGCCGCCGAGCGCGAACAGTACAAGCAGGAAACGCACTAGCGGACGGTGCTCGAGCGCCCATTGCGACAGGTTCGGGCCGCGCATGGCTCACGCCTCCTTCGGGGACTGCCGCCACATGGCGCCGACGCGCCGGACGACCTGGCCTTCGACCAACTGATGCACGCCCGCCGTGACGACCTCGTCGCCCGTGGCAAGACCGGCCGACACGAGCACCGATTCCTCGACCACGCTCGCTACGGTGATGCGCCGGGCGTGCACCTTCTGTTCGCCCGACGCGACGACCCACACGTAGGTCGCATCGCCTCGCTGCAGCAAGGCCCCGAGCGGTAGACGCACGAGCGTGCGGTCGCCGGCCTGCACAAGGTGCACCTTGGCCGTCATCCCGAGATCCACGACTGCGTCCTCGTCCTCGATCGCGATACGGGCGGCGTACTGCCGCGTTCGGCCGTCCGTCATCGGCGCCAGTTCGCGCAAGCGCCCCACGTATCGGTGCTGCGGGCGGGCCCAGAGCTCGATCTCGAACGCGCTCGCGCCGCGAAACGCTTCCAGCTGCGACTCGGGCACCGCCACCTGGACCTCGCGAGGCGCATCGGCCGCGATCGTCAGGGCGGGCTGGCCGGCTGCGACGACCTGCCCCGTCTCGACGTGCAC
>JAJTCR010000283.1 GCA_021325695.1 Steroidobacteraceae bacterium
TGGCCGAAGCCGAACATCCTGCCCTGCTCGGGCAGGCCGTCGATCCAGAACTGGTCACCCTTGTGCGGGCCGACGATCGGCAGCGACTCGCGACGCGCGAGCTCGGCCGTCGCGCCGGCGTGATCGATGTGCGCGTGCGTGAGCAGGATCTTGGTGAGCTTCACGCCGCGCTTGCGAACCTCGCCCAGTACCTTGTCGAGATCGCCGCCCGGGTCGATCACGGCGGCTTCGAGGGTCCGCGGGCACCAGACCAGCGAGCAGTTCTGCGCGAACGGCGTGACCGGGATGATCACCGCCTGCACGTCAGCGTGCCTCTTCCGCGACCGTTGCGCCCACCGCCCCGGGATTGACGGCGCCACGCACGCCACCCATCAGCGCGATGCGCATGCCTTCCTCGACCGTGAGCGACGTGGGCTCGACCAGTTCGCGCGGCAGGAAGACCGTGTAGCCGCCCACCATGTAGCTCATCGGCAGGTAGACCGCGATCGTGTCCTCGGCGCCCGGTGAACGGCGCAGCATCTCGCCCGACTCCGTCGTGACGAAGCCGATCACCTTGCCGGGCCCGAACGGCACGAGCACGACGCGGCGCAGGTCGCTGGCCTGGCCCGACGAGGGGAAGAAGCGCGTGAAGTCGCGGATCGCCAGATAGATCGTCTTGACGACGGGGATGCGCGCGAACAACCGGTCGGAAATGCGCAGCGCGCGACTCACGACGTACGCATTGACGGCAAGGCCCACGAAGTACAGCACCACGAGACCGGTCAGCAGGCCGAGGCCGGGCCAGTAATAAGGCTCGGGCACGACGAGCTTGATCACCCGGGAAAACAGCCGCTCCGCCGAGACGGCGAGCCAGTAGACCACGTAGACGGTCAGGCCGAGCGGCAGGATCGCCACGAGGCCCTTCAGTGCCGTGTTCCAGATCTTGCGCATGGTCTCGTCGTCCGGGGAGAGCAACGAGTATAGCCGCGCACGCCAGTGCCTTCGCTTATGAATCGGCCGACAATAATGCCGAGACCGACGACTCACCGCGCCGCGTCGCGACCTCCGAGGTCTCGCGCAATCCCGCGTCCACGATGAAGGTGCTGACGACGGTCGCGGCGCTCGAGACGCTCGGTCCGGCCTACACCTGGCGCACGCGTGCGTACGCGACCGGGCCGGTGCGCGACCAGGTGCTCGAAGGCGACCTCGTGCTGCTCGGTGGCGGCGATCCGTTCATGACGGCCGAGCGCTGGTGGGGTTTCGTCAACGGCCTGCGCCAGGCCGGCGTGCAGCGCATCGCCGGCGACGTGATCATCGACAACACGCATTTCGCCCCTCAGGGCGACGACCGCGCGGCGTTCGACAACCGGCCCTACAACACCTACAACGTGCTGCCGGATGCATTGCTCGTGAACTTCCAGACGGTCACGATCAACGCCGTGCCCGACGTCGCGACCCGAACCGTGCGCGCGAGCGCCAATCCCTGGCCCGCGAACCTCGCGCTCGACAGCAACGTGCGACTCGATGCCGGGCCCTGTCGTCGCGGCTCGGGCGGCATTTCGATCGGCATGCCCGAAGGCGCGATGGGCAATCGCGTCGTGCTCTCGGGTCGCTATGCCGCCGGGTGCGGCCAGTTCTCGACGTCGCGCGCGGTGATGAAACCGCCGGAGTATGCGTTCGGGCTGTTCAAGACGTTCTGGCAGCAGGCCGGGGGGACGCTCGGCGGCGGCATGCGGATCGAGCCACTGCCGGTCGATGCGAAACTGCTGTACTCGCACGAATCATTGACGCTGGCCGAGGTGATCCGGCTCGTCAACAAGTACTCGAGCAATGCGATGGCGCGCTCGGTCTACCTGACACTTGCGGCCGAGCGCTATCCGGACCGTCCCGCGACGACGACGGCGAGTCGCGAGGCGATCCTCGAATTCCTCGCGAGCCACGAGATCAGGATTCCCGACCTCGTGATCGAGAACGGCTCCGGGTTGTCGCGCAACGAGCGGATCACGGCGGCCGGCCTCGCCGACGTGTTGCGCGTCGCCTGGACGAGCCAGTACATGCCGGAGTTCGCGGCATCGCTGCCGCTGTCGGCGACCGACGGCACGCTCAAGCGACGGTTTCGTGCACCCGAAATGCAGGGCCGGCTGCGCATGAAGACCGGCACGCTCAGCGACGTCACGGCGCTCGCGGGCTACGTCAATGCCGCGAGCGGCCGGACCTTCGTGACGGTCATGTTCCTGAACCACGCCAAAGCGTCACAGGGCGCCGGCGAGGCGATCCAGACCGCGGTCGTCGAGTGGGTTTTCGGCCAGTAGCCCGAGGTTCCTCATCCTTTGGTCGAATGCGGCCGGCCGCGAGCGGAGGCGCCGCTATACTCGGCCTCCCGGTTGTACCTCGGCGGGCCATGGGCCCGACGGCCATGGCTTACGACACGAACAACGTCTTTGCCCGGATCCTGCGTGGCGAAATCCCGGCCCACAAGGTGTTCGAGGACGACCGCACGCTTGCGTTCATGGACGTGATGCCGCAGGCCGATGGCCACGCGCTGGTGATCCCGAAACATCCGGCCGAGAACCTGTTCGACCTGCCCGTCGAGCACCTCGAGGCGACGATCCGCACGACGCAGCGCGTCGCTCGGGCAGTCAAGAAAGCCTTCGACGCACCCGGGATCATGATCGCGCAGTTGAACGGCCCGGCCGCCGGGCAGAGCGTGTTCCACGTCCATTTCCACATCGTGCCGCGCCACGCCGGCATCGACCTGCGCTTCCACGCGCGGGACATGGCCGACCCGGCGCGGCTGAGCGAGCACGCCGAGCGCGTCCGCGCGGCGCTCAAGTGACATCGACCGGTCCGTAGCAGCGCCCCGCCCGGCGGGGGACGAAGGGAGACTCGACCATGCACAAGGCCCTGTACGACGTGCCCGCGGAATTCGCCGCCCGCGCCCGCTATCGCAAGGACGATTACGAGAAGCTCTACGCCGAGTCGGTCTCCGACTCCGAGGCGTTCTGGGCGCGAATGGGCCTGCGGCTCGACTGGGCGCAGCCCTACTCGAAGGTCAGGGACGTCAGCTTCGATGCCAGCGATTTCCGCATCCGCTGGTTCCACGACGGCAAGCTCAACGTCGCCTGGAACTGCCTCGATCGCCACCTCGCCACGCGCGGCGACAAGGTCGCCTTCATCCACGAAGGGGACGACCCGAACGAGTCGGCGAAGATCACGTACCGCGAACTCCATCGACGCGTCTGCAAGCTCGCCAATGCCCTGAAGAGCCTCGGTGTCGGCAAGGGCGACCGCGTCACGATCTACCTGCCGATGATCCCGGAGGCGGGCGTCGCGATGCTTGCGTGCGCGCGGATCGGCGCGATCCACTCGGTCGTCTTCGGTGGCTTCTCGCCCGATTCGCTCGCGGGCCGCATCGCGGACTGCGCCTCGAGCATCGTGATCACCGCCGACGAAGGCATGCGGGGCGGCAAGAAGGTGCCGCTCAAGGCCAACGTCGACCAGGCGCTCTCGTCGCCGGGCACCGAGACCGTCAGGCACGTGCTCGTGGTCAAGCGCACGGGCGCGGCGGTCGCGATGTACCAGCGCGACCAGTGGTACTCGGAACTCGTCGACGCGCAGCGTGACGAGTGCCCGTGCGAGCCGATGGACGCGGAGGACCCGTTGTTCATCCTTTACACGTCGGGCTCCACCGGCAAGCCGAAAGGGGTGCTGCACACGACCGGGGGCTACCTCGTGTACGCGGCGCTCACGCACGAAGCGGTGTTCGACCTGCGCGAGGACGACGTCGACTGGTGCACCGCCGACGTCGGCTGGGTGACCGGCCACAGCTACGTGGTCTACGGTCCGCTCGCGAACGGCGCGACGTCGCTGGTGTTCGAAGGCGTGCCGAACTTCCCCGACCCGGGCCGGTTCTGGCAGGTCTGCGACAAGCACCAGGTCACGATCTTCTACACGGCGCCCACGGCGCTGCGCGCGCTGATGCGCGAGGGCGACGGTCCGGTAAAGAAACATTCGCGGTCGAGCCTGCGACTGCTCGGAACCGTCGGCGAACCGATCAATCCGGAAGCGTGGGAGTGGTACCACCGTGTCGTCGGCGACGGTCGCTGCCCGATCGTCGACACCTGGTGGCAGACCGAGACCGGCGGCATCCTGATCAGCCCGTTGCCGGGTGCGATCGGACAGAAGCCGGGGTCCGCGACCCGGCCGTTCTTCGGCGTGCAGCCCGCGATCGTCGACAACGACGGCCACACGCTCGAAGGTGCCTGCGAGGGCAACCTCGTGCTGGTCGACAGCTGGCCCGGCCAGATGCGCACCGTGTTCGGCGACCATCAGCGATTCATCGACACCTACTTCCGCACGTTCCCGGGCAAGTACTTCACCGGTGACGGCGCGAAGCGCGACGCGGACGGCTACTACTGGATCACCGGTCGCGTGGACGACGTGCTCAACGTCGCGGGGCATCGCCTCGGCACGGC
>JAJTCR010000284.1 GCA_021325695.1 Steroidobacteraceae bacterium
CGATGTCGTCCGGCGTGCCGTCGAGCGTCTTGAGGTCGCTGCCGTCGGCGTACTTCAGGCCGAAGTCGAAGTGACCGAGCGTGTATGACACGCCCACGGCCCAGTCGAAGTAATCGCTCTGGCCGTACGCGAGCTCGATGCCGTCGCCGTCGCTGTAGCCGACGTGCGCGTTCAATCCGAAGTTGGCCGGCAATTCCCATTCGCCGTTGGCTTCGTAGTACAGCGCCGTTTCGTCGAGATTCGCGAAGTCGCTCGAGTATGAGACCTTGCCGCTCAGCCAGTTCCAGCCGAGGCCGGCATAGACTTCCCAGAAGTCCAGGTCTTCGGCGCCCGGGTACAGGTAGTAGATGCCGCCGACGTCCCAGGTGACGTCCTCGCCGCCGCTGAAGCCCAGGTACAGGTCGGTCTCGATGTTCTCGTCGCAACAGTCGCCGAAGTCGACGTTGCTCGCCCACACGCCGGCATAGAACCCGCTGTCGTGCGCGTAGTCGATGCTGCCCTGCAGGGCAGGATCCTGTGACGTCTGGGTGATGCCGCGCCAGTTGTAGTCGCTGTATACGCCGACCGTTCCGGTGACCTCCGCATTGGCGGTGATCGACGCGAACGTCAGCCCGACCGCAGCCAGCCCATGGCTCAATTTCATCGCATTACCCCTTTGTTGTCTCAAAGCAACATGAATAAGACGGACAACACCGTCAGTGTAGCAGAGGCGAGACGGTCCGATAGACGCCGCGCCCGGGACGGTGGTTCGTGACGGTGCGGTGCAGGAAGCGTGCCACGCCGAAAATCGTCGAAGCACGTCGACCCGGCCGCGCTATTGCACCGTTCGGGCGCAGTGCACCACGTGCGCTGCACCGATCGGGGTCGTCAGGCACCGGGTTCGTAGATTGCGTAGAACTTCTGTGCCGGTTCGAGGACTTCCCAGAGCCCGCGGAACCCGGCGGGCATCACGAAGCAGTCGCCGGGCACGAAAGTCCAGCTGCGACCCGCGTCGTCACTGACGCGGACGCGGCCTTGCGTCAACACGCAGAATTCGTTTTCCGTGTACGAAACCCGCCAGGCGCCTTCGCTGCTGCGCCAGATCCCGCCGAAGAAGCGCCCTGTCGCGTCGGTGAATGCGTTGCGGACGAACTGCGCCGGCATGGCGCTGCCGGGCGCCAGTCGCGCCGGGTCCAGTTCGAGTGCCTCCTCGGCGGCGGCGTGGACGTCGATCTTGATGACTTCGGGACCTGGCTGCACTGCGGTCATGTGCGTGCTCCGTGCGGCAGGCGGCCGCGGCGCGCGAGGGTATCACGTGCCGTCGTCTGGCCCCTGGCGTCGCCGCGCGCCCGCAAGCAGCTCCGTGACCTCGGTATCGCGGGTCTGCTCGAACGACTCGTAGAACGAGCCGACCGCGCCGAAATACACCGGCGCGTTCAGGCAGACGACGCGGTCCGCGACGGCGGCAATGCGTTCGACGGCCTCGCGCGATCCGACCGGCACTGCCACGACGATCGCCTTCGGCGCAAGCGCACGCAGTGCCTGCACCGCGGCTTCCATCGTGGCGCCAGTGGCGAGTCCGTCGTCGACCAGGACGACGGGGCGATCGCGCACGTCGAGCGGTGGAGCATCGCCGCGGTAGATGCGCTCGCGACGCTCGAGCTCGGCCCGCTCGGCGTCGAGGACGCGCGCGAATGCAGTCTCGGCCGACGGCAACGTCGCGAGCACGTCCTCGTTGCGCACGATTGCGCCTCCGCTCGCGAGCGCACCCATCGCGAGTTCGGGCTGGAACGGCACGCCGAGCTTGCGCACGCAGAGCACGTCGAGTGGCAGGTCGAGCTCGCGCGCGATTTCCGCGGCGACGGGCACGCCGCCGCGTGGCAGGCCCAGCACGATGGCGCCGCGCTCGGACACGCTCGCGGCGAGGGTCTTCGCCAGCTGGCGTCCTGCATCGGCACGGTCGGCGAACCTGCGCATGGCTCACTCCGTGGAAATCGGCCCGCGCTCCATCTCACGCAACGCGACGACCGACTCGCCGGCCTCGATGCGCCGCACGGCTTCTGCAAAGAGCCTGGACGCCGCGATCACCTCGAGCCGGTGCTCCTCACCGACGTGCGGCTGCAGGCGCAACGGCGAGATGGTGTCGGTGACCAGCAGCCGGTCCGGGCCGTCGCGGTCGAGCAGCCGCTCGGCGCCCGGCGCGAACACGCCGTGGGTCGCGAAGGCGGTCACCGAGCGTGCTCCCGCGGCACGACAGGCCTGCGTCGCGCGCAGCACGGTCGTCCCGGCGCTGATCAGGTCGTCGATGATCACTACATGGCGGCCCTCGACCGGGCCCACGAGCAACTCGCCACTGACCACGCCACTCTCGCGCCGCTTCTCGAAGATGGCGAGTGCGACGTCGAGCGGGCGCCGCGCGACCACGAGGTCCTGCAGCCGTTGCGCGCGCTTGGCGCCGCCGATGTCGGGCGAGACGATCGCGAGCGGCTCGCCGGACGACCGGGCGACCACGTGCTCGGCCAGCAACGGCGCCGCCTCGAGCAGGTCCACGCTGCAACGAAACGCGTTCTCGAACGCGGCCACGTTGTGCACGTCCATCGCGATCACGTGGTCGACGCCGACCGCTTCGAACAGCTGCGCGACGTAGCGCGCGTTGACTGGATCGCGCTCCTTGCTTCGACGATCCTTGCGCGCATACGCGAGGTACGGCAGGCACGCGGTGACGCGCGCCGCGCCGGCGTCCTTGATGGCCGCGATCAGGAACAGGGCTCGGCATAGCCGGTCGTTGGCGCTCGCCGTGGCGTCGCCGCTGAGCGACTGCACGACGTAGACCGCACGACCGCGCACGCTGACGAGGGGCCGGGACTTGTGTTCCCCACCTTCGTACTCGCGTTCCTGGAGCGGCGCGAGCTCGAGGCCGAGGGCCGACGCCATGCGCTCGGCGAACGGGCGCGCGGCGCGGGGTGCGAACAGCAACGGTGCGGCGTTCATGGCTGGGCCCCGGCCGGTGCGGCGCCGACCGGCGCTCGACGATCAGGCGACGGGCTTGTCCCGCAGCGTCGGCTCTCCACGCAGGCTGGACATGCGCTGCTGCACCTGGCGCTTGGCTGCGTCGAACGCGTCGCGCAGCACGACGTAGACGTCTTCGTGTCCGTCGCGGTCCGGCCGCTCCATGTCGACGACCACGTCCCCGCCAGGCAGGCCGAGGTGGACTTTTACGTTGAACACCTTGCCCTGGTGGTGGTGCCGGTGCGGCGAATCCACGACCACGCGGCAGGACTGGATACGATCGCTGAAGACGCCCAGGTGGCCGGCGAGTTCACGCACTCGCGTCTCGACCGCCGGGCTGCTTTCCATGTGTCTGAAGGTGATCTGGACGGGGATTGTCACGATTCTGCATCCCTCTGCTGTGACGTCCGGACGGACGATTTCATTGTCGAACTCGGCGTCCTGCCGACCATAGGTATTGATCGCAGGGAACCCGGGAGTCAACCCCAAGGGTACACTTCCTGAGACACCCGTCGAGGGCCCGAATCTCGCGTGAACTTCGGAGATCCCGCCTCTGCCCTCTCGAGCCTTTCCGCACGGGAAGCCTTCGTTGCTGCAATGCAAACGCCGGGCGCCTACGCCGCGCTGCACCAGGTGTCGGAACCGATCCGCTGC
>JAJTCR010000285.1 GCA_021325695.1 Steroidobacteraceae bacterium
CGCAGCACGTGCGCCTCGAAGCCGCGTTCGCTCAGGACGTACGCGGCCGCCGAACTGCGGCGTCCGTTGTCGCAGACCACGACGTAAGGGATGGAGGGGTCGAGCGTCTTGATCTTGAGCCGCACGAAGTAGAGCGGCACGTTGATCGAGGGCTCGAGGTGCCAGTGCTCGAACTCGCTCGGCAGGCGCACGTCGAGCCACATGCCGCCGGCCGCGACGATCTGCTGCCCGCGCTCGAAGTCGACCCACTGCAGCAGCGGTTCCTCGAGCAGCGTGTTGAAGTCTTCCTTGCCGAGGCGCATGAGCGCGCCGTCGGTCAGCATCGTGATGGTCGCGTTGCGCCGCGCGCCGGAGATCAGCGCTTCTTCGCCGAAGGTATCGCCCTTGCTCAGTTCGGCGAGCCGGATGCCTTCGCGGTTGAGCGGGGTCTCGCGACTGACCGAGCAGCGGCCCTCGACGATCACGTAAAAGTAATCCCCCTCGTCGCCCTGGCGGATCACCGTGTCCCCGGCCGCGTACGCGATGCGCTGCATGCGCATGAACACGGCCTGCAGGTTGGCGGGCGGGATCCGGTGAAACGCGCGGCTCTGCAGCAGCATGGTCATCCAGTCGTCGCCTGCGCCGTCACCCGCGCGCAGGTCGCCGACCTCGTAGGTGCCCGTCTGGTCCCACGTGATCAGGACGTCGAGCATGTCGCTGTCGATCGAGACGTATTCGATGCGCTCGGAGGCGACGCGCGCCGAGCAGCGACGCGGCAGCACGGGGGCGATCGGGTGGCGCGCGTCCGGCGTGCCGCCGCGGATCGTGCCAACGACTCGCCCGCTCGTCATCAGCTCGAGGATGCCGGAGGCGAGGTAAAACGTGCGCTTGTCCGCGTCGCCTTCCTTGAAGAGCATGCGACCCTGGCTCAGCTCGCGCACGGTCGTCTTGCGCGCGAGCGCCCGCAGGTTCTCGTTCTTGAGCCCGTCGAGTGGCGAAAAGGCTCGGAGGAAGGCCGGGTCAAGCGCGCGATCGGTGCTCATTCAGTAGGCAATGGCAAAAGATTCCGAATGGTATCACGCGGACTTCGACGCGAACTGTCGCCAGCCCGGATCGGGGAGGAAACGCTCGCCGTACCGACCGGCGAGGGCCCCGAGTGCGGCGACGACGTCTGCCACGCCGCGGTCGCGTGCGTACTTGAGCGGTCCGCCACGGAACGGCGCGAACCCTGAGCCGAAGATCACGCCGGCGTCGACGAGGTCGGCATCGCCCACCACGCCTTCGCGCAGTACCGCCATGGCCTCGTTGACGAGCGCGAGCATCAGCCGATCCGTGAGGTCGTCGGGCACCTTTGCCGTGGGATCGACGGGCGGTTTGACGGCCTTGCCCTCGCGCCATTCATACAGTCCCCGGCCGCTCTTCTTGCCGAGCTTGCCGGCGTCGACGAGCGGCGCCACGGCGTCGGGGGCCGGGCCGCCGAACGCGGCCGAGAGGATGCGGCCGACGTGCAGGCAGACGTCGAGCCCGACGACGTCGGCCAGCTCGATCGGCCCCATCGGCATCCCGAAACGCACGGCCGCCTCGTCGATCGTCGCGAGCGGCACGCCCTCCTGCGCGGCGAGCATCGCCTCGGCCATGTACGGCATCAACACGCGATTGACGAGGAAGCCGGGGGCGCTGCGACAGGGCAGGGGCAGCTTGTCGATCGCCCGCACGAACGCGAGCGCCGCGGCCCGCGCCTGCGGCTCGGTGACGCCCGACTCGACGACTTCGACGAGCGGCATCTGCGCGACCGGGTTGAAGAAGTGCAGGCCGACGAGGCGGCCGGGGCGTGCAAGCCCTTCGGAAAGCGGCTCGAGCATCAGGCTCGAGGTGTTGGTGGCGAGCACGGCGCGTGGCGCGAGCCTCGACTCGAGTCGGGAGTACAGCTCGCGCTTGGCCTCGACGTTCTCGAAAATCGCCTCGATCACGACGTCGGCGCGCTCGACGCCGCGACCCTCGACGTCGCCCTGCAGTCGCGCCGCGTACTCGTCCGCCCTGCCGGGGACGCGCGCGCGTTTGGCGAAAAGCTCCCTCGCGCGATCGAGCGCCGGCTGCACGAACTCCTGCGCGCGGTCCTGCAGCGTGACGTTGAATCCGCGCACCGCACACCAGGCCGCGATGTCGCCACCCATGACGCCTGCGCCGACCACGTGCACCTGCCCGCTTTTCGGCACGTCCTTGCCACCGAGGCCCTTGAGACGCTCCTGCAGGAAGAACACGCGCACGAGGTTGCGGGACGTCGGCGTGCAGACGAGTTCGGCGACCGACTGGGCCTCGGCTTCGTACGCCGTGCGCCGGTTGGTGCCGTGCCTGCGCCAGAGGTCGACGATTGCGTAGGGCGCTGGATAGTGGTCCCGCCGCGCCTTGCGCGCGACCTGTCGTTCGATCGTGTCGGCGACGAGGCCACGCACGACGGCCAGGTTCAGCAGACGCTGGCCGAGCGACGCGCGGGCGCGTGGTGCCGGACGGAGCGCAAGTCGCCTGGCCGCGGTGCGCAGTTCGTCCGCCGGCACAACTTCGTCGACGAGCCCGACCTTCAGCGCCTTGTCGGGCCGGTAGCTCCTGCCGGTCAGCATCAGGTCCATCGCCGTCGTGACGCCGACCGTGCGCACCGTTCGCACCGTGCCGCCGAAACCGGGGTGGATCCCGAGCAGGACTTCGGGCAGGCCCAGCGTGACCTTGGGATCGTCGGCACAGACGCGGTGGCGGCAGGCGAGGGCGAGCTCGAGGCCTCCGCCGAGGCAATAGCCGTTGATGGCGGCGACGGTGGGGAACGGCAGGTCCTCGAGCCGCTGCATCACGGCGTGCGCCTTGCGGACCCAAGGCACGGTTTCGTCGGGCGAGGGCGCCTGCTCGAACTCCGAGATGTCGGCGCCGGCGATGAAACCGCTCTTCGCCGAGACGATCACGAGACCGGCCGGGCGCAACTGCTCGAGCTCCGCCAGGCGGTCGTTCAATTCGTACATCGCCGGACGCGAGAGCGCGTTGGCGCTCGCGCCCGGCTTGTCGAACGTGAGCCACGCGACCCGGTCCGCGTCGAGTTCCAGCGACCAGTTCGGCGCCGAGGTGGACGAGTTGGGGGCGGAGGCGTTCATGCCGGGTGCCTCGCCGCGTCGGGGGCGCCGGTGACGTGGAAGTCGCAGACCAGCGGGCGATGATCGGAGAAATTGACCGCAGGCACGTCGAACGTGTCGATCTCGATGCCGCGGGAATACAGGATGAAGTCGAGTTCGAGCCGGGGCCTGCGCGCCGGATAGGACGGCAGGCTTTCGCGGTTGGCGCTGCGCAGTCCGCTCGCCTCCATGAACAGCGCCATTTCGTGCTCGCCCCAGAAGGTGTTGAAGTCGCCCGCGACGATGACCGGCTTGGTCGAGCGACGCACCAGCTCGTAGACCTGGCGCAGCTGCGCGGCCCGGTGGCGAAACTTGAGCGACAGGTGCACCAGGAACACGCAGAGGTCGTCGAGTTCGAGCTCGATGATCAGCCGCTTGATGCCGGTGTCGAAGTAGTGGAACCGTTCGCCTTCGACGCGCGGCGCCGCGAGGAACGCGTTGGCCTGCTTGTTGACGATCGGCACGAACGTGTTGAAGGAGTCCGCACCGTACTTGCACTGGTAGG
>JAJTCR010000286.1 GCA_021325695.1 Steroidobacteraceae bacterium
CTCGCGCAGGTAGCGCACGTTCGTCTCACCGCTCAGGAACCAGAGCAGCTCGTGCACGATCGACTTCAGGTGCAGCTTCTTGGTCGTGACGAGCGGGAAACCCCCGGCCAGGTCGAAGCGCATCTGCCAGCCGAAGACGGAGTACGTGCCGGTGCTGGTCCGGTCGGTCTTGCGCGCACCGTGCTCGAGCAGGTGGCGCAGCAGGTCCTGGTATTGCCTCATGCGCGGGACCGTCACGACGTCCGGTAATTGCCCGACGGTTCGCGCTCGCGGTAGGCGTAGGCGAGCATCGCCAGGCCTGCGACGATCATCGGCAGCGAGAGCACCTGACCCATCGTCACCCAGTCGAGGAACAGATAACCGCGGTTCGCGTCCGGCACCCGGACGAACTCGACGGCAAATCGGAAGATGCCGTAGCAGAGCAGGAACAGCCCGGACGGCGCCCAGCGGAAACGCGGCGTCGAGGTGAACCACCACAGGATCACGAACAGCGCGAGGCCTTCGAGCGCCGCCTCGTAGAGCTGCGACGGGTGCAACGGCGTGCCGTCGACGATGACGGCCCACGGCCCGTCGGTGGGCTTGCCCCAGAGTTCACCGTTGATGAAGTTGCCGATGCGGCCCGCGCCGAAGCCGATTGCGGGCAGCGGCGCCGTGAAATCGAACACGTCCGGCACGCGTCGGCCGCGCCGCCGCGCGAACAGCACGAGTGCGGCGATCACGCCGAGCAGCCCGCCGTGGAACGACATGCCGCCTTCCCAGATCCGGATCGCGCTGAGGGGGTCGGCGAGCAATCGCTCGGTGCCGTAGAACAGCATCCAGCCGAGACGTCCGCCGAAAATCACGCCGACGGCGCAGAAGAAGATGAGGTCGTCGACGTCCTGCGGTGTCCAGGTCGACTCCGGGCGCGCGGCGCGCCGGCGCGCGAGCCACCAGCCCGCGAGGAAGCCGACCAGGTACATCAGGCCGTACCAGCGGACGTGCAACGGCCCGAGCGAGAACGCGACGGGATCGGGGTGCGAGAAGACGAACATCGGCCGCGTATCTTACCTGTCGGTCCGCTCAGCTGCCCGACTGGATCGGGATCACCTCGGTGCCTTCCTCGAACAGCTCCTGGCGAATCTCGTGCACGAGTCCCCACTCGAGGGCCCGGTCCGGGTCGAGCGTGTGCCGGCTCAGCATCGCGCGCAGCACGTGGCGCTTGGTCTGGCGCGTATTGGCCGCGATCACGCTCGCGCAGTTCTCCATGTCGACGCGCAGGCTCTTGACGAGCTCCATGAGCTTAGGCTCCTCGTAGTTCGCGCTCTCGCGGAAGTTCATGCTGACGGGGTGCAGCAGGAAGCGCGCCTGCGGCACCGAGATGCGCCGCTGTCCGGCGCAGTAGAGCGCCACGCCGATCGAGTCGACGCTGCCGATGTTGTGCGTCGTCACGGTCGCGGGGATGCCCTTCAGGTAGTTGTACGCGGTCAGTCCGTGGAATACGGAACCGCCCGAGGTCGAGATCAGCACCGTGAACTCGCGCGCGCCCGCCGCGAGCTTCTGGTCGACCGTCTTCATCAGCTGGTTGATACTCGATTCGTTGACCGGCGTGTAGAACTTGATGACGAACCGCTCGGACATGGGCGCGGTCCGTCAGTCGTGCACGACGCGGCAGAACAGCGACTTCAGGTAACGCGTCTCGGGGATCGCCGGGTGGATCGGGTGATCGGGTGCGTGCCCGCCGACCTCGACGATCTGCGCGAAGCGATCGACGTGCCGCGCCGACTGCTGGATCGCCAATACGAGGTCGTCCTGCGCCAGGTGGTGCGAGCACGAGCACGACACCAGCACGCCGTCGCGCGCGAGCACCTGCATCGCGAGCTGGTTCAGCTTGCGGTAGGCGGCCTGGCCCTTCGGGATGTCCTTGCGTCGCTTGATGAACGCCGGCGGGTCGATCACGACGACGTCGAACTTCTCGCCGGCGGCGCGCAGCGCGACCAGTGCGTCGAAGGCGTCGGCGCGTTCCGTGCGGACCTGGTCGAGTCCGTTGGCCTCGGCCGACCGCCGCAGCAACTCGAGCGCGGGCGCGGACGAATCGACGCACACGACGTCCGTCGCACCCGCCTTCGCCGCCGCAAGCCCCCAGCCACCGAGGTAGCAGAACACGTCGAGCACCCGCCGGCCCGGCACGTACTTGAGCAGCGCGCGACGGTTGGCGGCCTGGTCGTAGAACCAGCCCGTCTTCTGGCCCTGGCCGACCGGCACGAAAAAGCGCACGTCGTTCTCCGCGACGACTGTTTCCGCAACCTCGGGACCGAAGGCCGTTTCGACGTAACCCAGCAGGCCTTCGAGCGCTCGCGCGCCCGAATCGTTTTTCCAGACGAACGTGCGCGGCCCGATCACCTTCTGCACGGCCGCGACGACGTCGGCCTTGAGGGCCTCCATGCCGGCGGTGCCGGCCTGCCCCACGATCACGTCGTCGAAGCGGTCGAGCACCAGGCCCGGCAGGCCGTCCGACTCGCCGTAGACGAGCCGGTAGAACGGCCGCGCGTGCAGCCGCTCGCGCAGTGCGAGCGCAACCTGCAGTCGATGCACGATCAACAATTTGCCGGGCGGGTAGTCGGGATCGCGTCCGACGATGCGGGCACAGATCAGCGCGTGGGGATTGACGTACGCGTAGCCGAGGAAGCGATCGTGACTGCCGACGACGCGGCACAGTGCGCCCGGCTGGAACGCCGTGAGCGGCGTGCGGGCGGTGTCCACTTCGTTGCTGAAGATCCAGAGGTGTCCGGCAGTGAGGCGACGTTCCTCGCGCGGCTTCAGCCGCAATTCGGCCATTTCGGTCGGCGTGGTTTCGATCGCCGCGGTCGGGGTGGACATGCGCGTTTCCGCCGCCGGGCGGCAGCCTTACGTTATAGACTGGCCATTCTAGCCGACCGTGCCCGACAGGTTTTTCCGCCCATGCAGCCCGCCTCCTCGCCCGGTCATCGCAACGCGCTTGCGAACGAGACCAGCCCCTACCTGCGCCAGCACGCCACGAATCCGGTCGAGTGGTATCCGTGGGGCCCGGAGGCCCTCGAACGGGCGCGCAAGCTCGACCGGCCGATCCTGCTGTCGATCGGTTACTCGGCCTGTCACTGGTGCCACGTCATGGCGCACGAGTCGTTCGAGGATCCCGACACCGCGCAACTCATGAACGAGATGTTCGTGAACGTGAAGGTCGATCGCGAGGAGCGACCGGACCTCGACCGGATCTACCAGACCGCGCACCAGGTGATGAACCAGGCCGGCGGCGGCTGGCCGCTCACGGTGTTCCTCGCGCCCGACTCGCAGCGGCCGTTCTTCTCGGGCACGTACTTCCCGCCCGAGCAACGCTACGGCATGCCGGGATTTCGCACCGTGCTCGAGAAGGTCGCCGAGTTCTATCGCACGCGGCGGAGCGACCTCGAGACGTTCGGCGACAAGCTCGTCGACGTGCTAGGCCAGTTGCAGCCGCCCCCGGACCGCGGCAGCGAGGCGCTCTCGCGTGAACCGCTCGGCGTTGCCCGATCGACCCTGCAGCGCGAGTTCGACGCACGGTTCGGCGGGTTCGGCGATGCGCCGAAGTTCCCGCACCCGACCAACCTCGAATTGCTGCTGCGGGCGTGGCGCATGTCCGCC
>JAJTCR010000287.1 GCA_021325695.1 Steroidobacteraceae bacterium
GGGGCTGCGCTTTGCGATCCGCGAAGGCGGCCGCACCGTCGGCGCCGGCGTCGTCTCGAAGATCCTGAAGTAACCGATCAATCAACCGAGCGGTTAGTGTCCAGTGTCTGGTGTCTAGTAGGAAGGGCTTCGCCCGCGCCGACGCAGTCGGCTTCCGACTAACCGCTAGACACTAACCGCCAGACACTAATTTAGGAGAGGGTCCCACGCCTCCTGCATCGTCGTTTTCGCAAGCGCAGGCCAGTAGCTCAATTGGCAGAGCGGCGGTCTCCAAAACCGCAGGTTGGGGGTTCGATTCCCTCCTGGCCTGCCAGTCGAAGACGGCAACGACGGCTGTGACGCGCGAGCGGCGCGCAGCAGCAACGAGGCGACAGGACCCCGCGTGGTAGCGGCAGAAAGCGAATGACCGATCAGGCACAAACCAGCAGCGGCCCGGGCGCGCTCGACACCGTCAAGCTCCTTGCGGCGATCGCGATCCTCGTCGGGGGCATCGCGGCGTTCTACCTGCTCGGCACGTATCCGCTCGCGGTGCGCTGGGCGATCGTGCTCGCCACGCTCGGGGCGGGCTTTTTCGTCGCGCTGCAGTCCGCACAGGGGCGCACGTTCTGGCAGTTCGTGCAGGGCTCGCGCATCGAGCTCCGCAAGGTCGTGTGGCCGACGCGCCAGGAATCGCTGCAGACCACGCTCGTCGTGTTCGTCGCGATCCTGGTGATGGCCGTGTTCTTCTGGGTCCTCGACTGGATCCTCGGCGCCCTGACGCGCGCCCTGACCGGAGGCTGATGCCGTGGCGCTGCGTTGGTACGTCGTTCACGCCTACTCGAATTTCGAGCACAAGGTCGCCCAGAGCCTGAAGGAGCGCATCAAGCTCCATTCGCTCGACGACAAGTTCGGCGAAATCCTCGTGCCGACCGAGGAGGTCGTCGAGATGCGGGACGGGCAGCGCCGCAAGAGCGAGCGCAAGTTCTTCCCGGGCTACGTGCTCGTGCAGATGGACGGAGCGTCCCGCGCCGATCACCGAGCGCGAGGCCAACGCGATCCTGCGACGCGTCGAGGAAGGTGCCGAGAAGCCACGCCCGAAGGTGCTGTTCGAACCGGGCGAGGTGGTCCGAGTGACCGACGGTCCGTTCAACGACTTCAACGGCGTGGTCGAGTCGGTGAACTACGAAAAGAGCCGCATGCAGGTGGCGGTGCAGATCCTCGGGCGCTCGACGCCCGTGGAGCTGGAGTTCAGCCAGGTCGAGAAGGCTTAGTGGCTAGTGGCTGGTGAATAGTGACTAGTCGGAAGGTGAGGTGGCAGTGGATAGGAACGGTGTAATAGGCGACGGCGCGCACAGCGCGTTCTTCGTCCGACTATTCACTAGTCACTATTCACTGGTCACTTCTCAAACGGGGAGCTCGCGGTAAGCGGGCGTTCGGACCCACAGAGGTAGAGAGAGATGGCAAAGAAAGTAAACGGCTACGTCAAGCTGCAGGTGCCTGCAGGCCAGGCGAACCCGAGCCCGCCGATCGGACCGGCGCTCGGCCAGCAGGGCGTGAACATCATGGAGTTCTGCAAGCAGTTCAACGCGCAGACGCAGCAGGTCGAGAAGGGCCTGCCGATTCCCGTGGTGATCACGGTCTACAGCGACCGCAGCTTCACGTTCGTGATGAAGACGCCGCCGGCGTCGGTGCTGATCCGCAAGGCGATCGGCATCGAGAAGGGCAGCGGCACGCCGAACACCGCCAAGGTCGGCAGGATCACGCGCAAGCAGCTCGAGGACATCGCGAAGACCAAGACCCCCGACCTCACCGCCGCGGACCTCGAAGCGGCCGTGCGGACGATCGCGGGCAGTGCCCGCAGCATGGGTGTCGACGTCGAAGGCGTGGAGGTCTGATCATGGCCGTCGTCAAGCGAATGAAGCCGTGGGCCGAGAAGATCGTCCCGGGCAAGACGTATTCGATCGACGAGGCGCTCGCCATCGTCAAGCAGTTCGCCAACGCGAAGTTCGACGAAGCCGTCGACGTCGCCGTGAACCTCGGCGTGGACGCGTCGAAGTCGGACCAGCAGGTCCGCGGCTCGACGGTGCTGCCGCACGGCACGGGCAAGAGCGTCCGCGTCGCCGTGTTCACGCAGGGCAAGAACGTCGAAGCCGCGCGCGAGGCCGGTGCCGACATCGTCGGCATGGACGACCTCGCCGCGCAGGTCAAGGCGGGCGAGCTGAACTTCGACGTCGTGATCGCGAGCCCCGACGCGATGCGCGTGGTGGGCCAGCTCGGCCAGATCCTCGGTCCGCGCGGCCTGATGCCGAACCCCAAGGTCGGCACCGTGACGCCGGACGTCGCGGGCGCCGTGCGCAACGCCAAGGCCGGCCAGGTCCGGTTCCGCACCGACAAGGCAGGCGTGATCCACTGCACGATCGGCAAGGCGAGCTTTGCGCCGGAGAAGCTCAAGGACAACCTGCACGCCCTGCTGAACGACCTGCAGAAGGCCAAGCCGTCTGCATCGAAGGGCGTGTACCTCAAGCGCGTGTCGCTGTCGTCGACGATGGGCCCCGGCGTGCCGGTGGACCAGGCGACGCTCGCGACCGCCGCGCACTGAACGGTTTTTTTTCGACGATTTGATGCAGGGCCGGCCCGGGCCCTGCGCCACGCGAGTGGCGCAAGGCGAGGGCCGGTCATCATCGAAGACCGCAGGCGGGAGGGCCGCGAGGCGCCTCCCTTAATCGCGCGAAGCCTGCGCAGATGGTGGTACCCGAGTCAGTGTCTCACTGCCGAAGGTCCGCCTTCTAAAGAAGGGCGAACGCCTACGGACGGGCGTTCGGATGTTCGATCGATCTTCAGGCCAGGAGGACTCAATGGCGCTTAGATTTGACGACAAGAAGGCGCTGGTCGCCGAGGTCGCCACGGTTGCGCAGACCGCGCAGTCCGTCGTGGCCGCGGAGTACCGGGGGCTGACGGTCGCGAAGCTCACCGAGCTCCGCGCCAAGGCCCGGGCCAACCGCGTCTACATGCGCGTGGTGAAGAACACGCTGGCCCGCCGAGCCGTCGCCGGCACTCAGTTCGAGTGCGTCGGTGAGAAGCTCAAGGGCCCGCTGATCCTCGCCTTCTCGCAGGACGACCCGGGCGCGGCCGCACGGCTGATCAAGGCATTCGCGAGGGACAACGACAAGCTCGTCCCGACGCTGGTGTCGCTGGGAGGCCAGGTGCTGCCGGGCAGCGACCTCGAACGCGTCGCGAGCCTTCCCACGCGGGAACAGGCTCTGGCGCAGCTGCTCGGTGTCATCAAGGCCCCGATCGGCAAGTTCGTTCGCACGCTCGCCGAGCCTCACGCGAAGCTCGTGCGCACGATCGCCGCGGTCAAGGACCAGAAGCAGGGCGCGGCTGCGTGACACGCGGCTGCAATCGTTGATTCAAGGGTATTCAGGCAAACACTTTTTTCAGGAGCTACGACAATGGCTGCCAGCAAGGAAGACATCCTCGACGCAATCTCCAACATGACCGTCATGGAGATCGTCGACCTCGTCAAGATGATGGAAGACAAGTTCGGCGTGACGGCGGCTGCCCCGGTGGCCGTCGCCGCGGTCGGCGGCGGCGCGGCCGCTGCGGCCGCCCCGGCTGCCGAGGAGAAGACCGAGTTCACCGTCACCATGACGAGCTTCGGCGCGAACAAGGTCGGCGTGATCAAGGTCATCCGCGAGATCACGGGCCTGGGGCTCAAGGAAGCCAAGGACCTCGTCGAGGGCGTGCCCTCGCAGGTCAAGGACGGCATTCCGAAGGCCGACGCGGACGCGATCAAGAAGAAGCTCGAAGAGGCCGGCGCTGCCGCGGAGATCAAGTAACCGCGATGCGCGGGCCCTCGCCCGTCGCACAGGGTCCCGGGCGGTGGAAGTCCTCCACTGCCCGGCGGCCCCTGTTTGTCGTTTTTTCGTCCCGTAGTTTCCTTCGCGCTCAGGCGTCGTCGTCGGCGGCCTCGAGAGGGTGATCGCAATGGCTTATTCCTTCACCGAGAAAAAGCGCATCCGCAAGGATTTCGGCAAGCGTTCGAGCATCCTCGAGGTGCCCTACCTGCTCGCCATCCAGCTGGATTCGTACCGCAAGTTCCTGCAGGCCGACACGGCCGAGGACAGGCGTGACGAGATCGGCCTGCACGCCGCGTTCCGCAGCGTGTTCCCGATCGTCAGCTACTCCGGCAACGCGCTGCTCGAGTACGTGAGCTACCGGCTCGGCGAGCCGGTGTTCGACGTCAAGGAGTGCCAGCTCCGCGGCCTCACCTACGCAGCACCGCTGCGCGTCAAGGTGCGCCTGGTCGTGTTCGACAAGGAAGCGCCGGGCGCGAAGAAGCCGGTGAAGGACATCCGCGAGCAGGAGGTCTACCTCGGCGAACTGCCGCTGATGACCGACAACGGCACGTTCGTCGTGAACGGCACCGAGCGCGTCATCGTCTCGCAGCTGCACCGCAGCCCGGGCGTGTTCTTCGACCA
>JAJTCR010000288.1 GCA_021325695.1 Steroidobacteraceae bacterium
GAACCGCGGGAAGGCACGATCCTGACGGTGCTGACCGACTTTGCGCACGCCGTGCAGCGGGCGCGTCGCGAAGGCATCGCCGATTTCCGCTCGTTGCTCCGTCGCGGCGTCGTGGTCGCGCAAGCCTCGCTCGAGCAGACGACGTTCCAGCTCGAGGCGCTGCGCAAGGCCAACGTCGTCGACGCCGGCGCACAGGGCTTCGTCGAGCTCGTCACGGGACTGAGCGAGTACCTCGACAGCGGCGCGGAAGCGGCGCCCTCGGCCGATGTCCCCGCGGTCGTGCTCGAGTCGTCGAGCGAGCAGGCCGCGGGCGCGGTGGAAGAGCTCGCCTATCGCTACTGCACCGAGTGCGTCGTCACCGGCGCACACGTTGACCGGCGTCACCTGCGCGAGCAACTCTCGGCGCTCGGCGGCAGCCTCGTCGTCGCGGGCCTGCAGCACAAGGTGCGCGTGCACGTCCACGTCGACGATCCGGCGGAAGTGTTCCGGGTGGCCGCGCGCTTCGGGCAGGTCTCGGCGCAGAAGGCCGACGACATGCAGCGGCAGCAGCATGCCGCCCACCTCGCGGGGCACCGCGTCGCGGTGGTCGTCGATTCCGCTGCGGACATTCCCGAGGAGGAGATGGACCGGCTCGGCATCCACATGGTGCCGGTGCGCGTGCACTTCGGCGCGCGCAGTTACCTGGACAAGGTCGGTCTCACCCCCGATGAGTTCTACGCCGAGATCGCTCGCGGTGGCGTGCCGCCGAAGACCTCCCAGCCGCCGCCCGGCGACTTTCGGCGGCAGTTCGAGTTCCTGGGCTCGCATTTCGACGCCGTCGTCTCGATCAACCTGACCAGTCGCGCCAGCGGCACGCACGCAGCCGCGGAAACCGCCGCGACGCGCACGGCAACGCACGGCAGGATCACCGTGATCGACAGCCGCAACGCCTCGCTCGGGCAGGGGCTGATTGCGATGCATGCCGCCGAGTGCGCCGCCGCGGGCCACGACGAGGCGGCCGTCATCGCCGCGACACGGGACGCGATCCCGAGGACGCGAACGTTCGGGATGGTCGGTTCGCTCGACTACGCCGTGCGCGGCGGCCGCGTGCCGCGGTGGGTCAAGCGCGTCGCCGACGCCCTGCGGCTGGTGCCCGTGCTGCATGCGGACCGGCAGGGTCGCGTGACGCTGGGTGGCGTGCTGTTCGGGCGCACCGATGCGACCGCGAAGTTCGCGCGCTTCGTGCGGCGGCGCATGCGCTCAAATCGTTCGTACCGCGTGCTGGTCGGTCATGCGAACTGCGAAGCAGACGGCCAGTGGCTGCTCGAGATGCTCCGTGCACCCAACGTCGGGTACGCCCGGCTGATCCCGCTCGGCACCGCCCTCGGCGCGCACGGCGGACCGGGTATGCTCGTGGCTGCGTTCCAGGACTACGAGGCGCCGCGACGCGCGCAGGACCCATGAAGCTAGAGACGCTCGCGATCCATGCCGGACGGCAGGTCGACCCGGCCACCGGCGCACTCCGCGACCCGCTGCACCTGTCGACGACGTTCGAGCGCGACGTCGACGGCGATTATCCGCGAGGCTATCACTACACGCGCTCCGGCAACCCCAACCGTACGTCGCTCGAGCGTGCCGTCGCCGCGCTCGAGCGCGGCCACGAGGCCGTCGCGTTCGGCTCGGGCTCGGCGGCCACGCTCGCCGTGTTCAACCTGGCCGCGCCCGGCGGTCGCATCGTCTGCGGTGCCGACTGTTATTACGGCACGGCGAAGCAGCTGCGCGAGATCGTGCCGGGGTGGGGCGTCGAGGTCGAGTTCGTCGACACCACGAACCTGGCGGCCGTCGAGGCGGCGCTCGGTCGGGGCCGGACGAGCCTGCTCTGGTTCGAGACGCCGACGAACCCGATGCTGCAGGTTTCGGACATCGCATCGCTCGTCGAACTCGCGCACGCGCGCGGTGCCCTCGTCGGCTGCGACAACACGTTCGCGAGCCCCGTGCTGCAGCGACCGCTCACGCTCGGCGCCGACCTCGCGATGCACAGCACGACCAAGTACCTCGGCGGCCACAGCGACGTGCTCGGCGGGGTCGTCGTCACGCGGGAAGCGGGACGCGGGCTCGACGGCCTGCGGCACTTCCAGTCGATCGGCGGCGGCGTGCCCTCGCCGTTCGACTGCTGGCTCGTGCTTCGCAGCCTCGCCACGCTGCCGCTGCGCGTGCGGCAGCAGGCCGCCAATGCCCTCGCGGTCGCGCATTTCCTGCACGCCGATCGTCGTCGCGTGCAGGCGGTGCATTACGCCGGCTTGCCGGACCATCCGGGCCATCGCGTCGCGTTGCGGCAGATGGACGGAGGGTTCGGCGCGGTGCTGTCGCTCGAGGTTCCCGGAGGCAAGGAGCCTGCGCTCGCGGTGGCGGCTCGCGTGAAGCTGTTCACGCGCGCGACCAGCCTGGGCGGCGTCGAGAGCCTGATCGAGCACCGTGCATCGATCGAGGGACCGCAGAGCCAGACTCCGCCCGGGCTGCTGCGGCTGTCGATCGGACTCGAGCACGCCGAGGACCTCATCGCCGACCTGGACCAGGCGCTGAACGCGGCGTGACGGCGACGCCGTCCCGTCAGGGCTTCTCGATCGGGCGACCTCGCTCGACCCAGGCGTTCATGTCCCCTTCCAGGTGCGACACGCGGCTATAGCCGTTCGCGGCGAGCACGTCGGCGGCCAGCGCGGAGCGGCGGCCCGAACGACAGTACAGCACGACGTCCTTGTCCCGCGGCACCTCGGCCAGCCGCGAAGCGAGCTGATCGTGCGGCACGTTGAGGGCCCCGGGCACGTGACCCGCGGCGAATTCCTGCGGCGTGCGCACGTCGAGCACGAACAGGTGGTCCGCGTGCTGCGTCTGGTGCTGCACCAGCTGCTCCTGGGTCATCGTCGCCGTTTTCGCAGGCGCCGTGCGCGGCACGGGCTCGGCCGCCACCGTCACGCCCGCGAGCAGCGAACCGAGGACGGCCAACAGCACGGTGGGGATATTCGCGGTCCGCGTTGATGTCGTCATCGATGCTTCCTCCGTATGGGCGATCCGCTATCCACTGATCACGGCGTCCGCTTCGATTTCGACGAGCATCGCCGGATCGATCAGCCGCGAGACTTCGACCATCGCGGTGGCCGGCCGGATCATGCCGAACACCTCGCCGTGCGCACGGCCGATCGCTTCCCACTGCGCGATGTCGGTGACGTACATCCGCGTGCGCACGACGTCTTCGAGCCGCGCGCCGGCTCGCTCGAGCGCGGCCCGGATGTTCGCGAGGACCTGGCGCGTCTGCGCGCCGGCATCGCCCTGGCCCACGAGGCTTCCGTCCGGGCCGATCGCGGTCGTGCCCGAGACGAAGACCATCGCGCCGACACGGACGGCGCGCGAGTAGCCGACGACCGGCTCCCACGGCGTGCCTGTGGCGTAGTTGGTGCGGGTTCGTGCGTTGGTCACGTGGCAGCTCCTAGTTAGTTGGAAGGCAAGCCGGACAGACTTCGCAAAGCGTCTCCAGAAACGCGCTGCACTGTCCAGTCGTCCATCGCGACCGCACCGAGCTTGCGATAGAACCGGATGGCCGGCTCGTTCCAGTCCAGCACCGCCCATTCGAAGCGGGCGCACTCGCGT
>JAJTCR010000289.1 GCA_021325695.1 Steroidobacteraceae bacterium
GTCAGCGAACCGCTGACTGACGCCCGCGCCCCCCTTCTTGCGACAATGCGGCTCCTCCGCACGAATGGAGTCGCAGGACATGTCGCCGACATCGCCGCGCGCCGGTTGGCGCACCTCCTATTTCCTGGTGTTGCCCGCGGTAATGCTCGGCGCCGCGGGCACCTGTGCCGCGGAGCCTGCGGCACCGGTCGTCAGCACGGAAAAGGGCCAGGTCCGGCTCGAGACGGTAGCGCGGGGGCTCGAACGCCCGTGGGGCCTCGCCTTCCTGCCGGACGGCCGCGCACTGGTCACCGAAAAGGCCGGTCGGCTGCGGATCGTCGGCAAGGACGGCTCGCTCGGCGAGCCGCTCGCCGGCGTGCCGCGGGTCGACACGACCGGGCAGGGCGGGTTGCTCGACGTGGTCCTCGACCCTGCATTCGCGCAGAACCGGACGATCTTCCTGTCGTTCGCGCAGCCGCGCGGCGAAGGCCAGAACGCGACTGCCGTGGTGCGGGCGCAGCTCGCTCCCACGAGTCTCGAAGACGTGCGCGTGATCTTCCAGCAGCAACCCGCGATGACCGGCGGCCACCACTTCGGCTGCCGGCTCGTGTTCGGGCGAGACGGCACGCTGTTCGTCACGCTCGGCGACCGCAACATCGGTCGCGACAAGGTGCAGCCGCTCGACACCGACGTCGGCAAGGTGGTGCGCATCGACCGCGACGGCACCGCGCCCGCGGACAACCCATACCGCGGCAAGGCCGGTGCACGCCCGGAGCTGTGGTCGATCGGCCACCGCAACATCCAGGGAGCGGCGTTGCATCCGGAGACGGGCGAGCTCTGGACGAACGAGCACGGCCCCAAGGGTGGCGACGAATTGAATCGCACGCTCGGCGGGCGAAACTTCGGCTGGCCCCTCGTGACATACGGCGTCGAATACTCCGGTGCAAAGGTCAGCGACAGGCAGGAGGGGTCCGGGCTCGAATCCCCCGTCCACCACTGGGTACCGTCGATCGGCACCAGCGGGCTCGCCTTCTACACGGGCACGGCGATCCCTGGCTGGAGGGGCGACGTGTTCGTCGGCGGGCTCGCGACGAAGGAGCTTGCGCGGCTCGAGATGCGCGACGGCAAGGTCGTGCACGAGGAGAGATTGTTCAGAAAAGAACTCGGCAAGCGCATCCGCACGGTCGTCAATGGTCCCGACGGCGCCCTCTACCTGCTCACCGACGAGCCGGACGGACAGCTCCTGCGGGTCGTGCCGGCCAGCTGAAATCTGCGCGGCTGCCGGTGCTTCGGTAGAATCGCCGGCGGTTGGGCCTGTAGCACAGCGGTTAGTGCAGGGGACTCATCGAAAAAACGGTGCCTTCGCGGAGTAATCCGCGAAGTGGACGGGACGAATTCAGGGAAACCTTCCGGCGTGCGTTACGCCGATGGCAATCCTGAGCCGAGCCGGCGGTGCACCGCCGGAAGGTGCAGAGACTACCTGAGGGCTGCAGTGCCCTTGATGACAGGGTTCAGCGTCCCGCACCCCACCGGCCCGAAGGGTCGAGGGTGAAGAGATAGTCCGCGCCCGGGGGAAACCCTGGGGTCACGTGAATCCCTTGGTCCTGGGTTCGAATCCCAGCGGGCCCACCAAACTTTGCGCACTCAGATAGTGGTGAATGCACGCAGCGGACTCGCGTGACGGGCGGGCGGATCCCGCTGGCGAACGCCGATTGAAGCGGGGGCACCTTCACAGCGCCCCCGGCCCTTACGCCCTGGCCGGTATGCGCCGGCCAGGCGCGCACAACAGGTTCGACAGGTTCAGGTCGCCTCGCGATCGTGATCCGGCTCCTTGGCGTGTCCGCGCATGCGGTCGTGGCGCTCCGCACGCATGCGGTCCCACTCCTGCCGTTGCTTTTCGTCGAGCACCGCGCGCACCTTGGCGTCGTAATCCTGGCGGATGGCGTGCATCTCGTCGCGCATCTGTCGCTTCTGCTCGTGCGCGGTTTCCGCAGGATACTTCTCGCGAAGCGCCTTGGCCTTGGCGACGTGTTCCTCGACGATCGGCTGGAGTTGCTGCTGCTGCGCCTCGGTCAGCCCGAGACGCTGCGCCGCTTCCTGCATGTGCTGCTCGAAACGCGCGGCATGATCCTTGTGCCGGTCGTGCGCCTGCGAAGCCGGAACCAGGCCGAGGCCCAGGGCAACGGCAACCAGGGCGGTGGGGACGACTCTGTGCTTCATGTAAACCTCCGTGATGGTTCGAGCATGAACGTCGCTGCGGGTCGCGCGTTGACGTCGCCAACCGTCGGGTTCGCTCCGAGCCGCAAGACTGTATGGCCCGCACCCCTGATACCGTTTGCTCAGGGCTTCGGTGGGTCGGTCGCCGACCGCAGCTGCGCAAGCACCGCCGCGCGCGCACCGCTCGAATGGACGAGCAGCGCCACCGCGTCGCCCGGGCGAGCGACCGCAATGGCGTACGAGGCCGCGGCGCGTTCCGACATCTCCACGACGACTGCGGTTTCGGGCAATCCCGACGACAGCAGCGCGCGCCGCAGGATCTCGGGCACTTCGCCGGGCTGGCGCCCACGCAGGTGGCCTTCGTCCTCCTTGACCACGACCAGGTCCGGGCCGTGCGCCGCCGCCACCGCCGCGAGTTCCGCGATGTCCTCGTCGCGCCGGTTGCCCGCGTGCCCGAGCAGCATGATCAGTCGTCCGCCGGGGCCGCGAGGTGAGGGCGGCACCCGCGAGGTTGGCGACGTTGTACGTGGCCGTGCCGCCGACGGTAAGCGGCATGTCCTCGACCCGCCCCAGGTCGTGCTCGGCCTCCCGCCCGCCGAGCAGCAGGCGGCCGGCACGAACGCCGCAGGTCGCGCCGCCGAGTGCACGGTGCGCCAGGAGTTCCGGGCGGTCGTAGTCGAGGGAAAACCAGCCGAGGGGCGGGGCCACCCCGAGGCGTGCCGACGCCGTCGATGCCTTCGCGCGCAGCAACGCATCATCCGCGTTCAGCACCAGCACCCCACGGCGCGCAACCAGCCGGGCCACCGCCATCTTCGCGTCGGCCAGGCCGTCGAGATCGTCGATGCCGAATTCGCCGAAGTGGTCGTTGCTGACGTTCGTGACGACGGCCACGTCGGCACGGTCGGTCGCGAGCCCGCGCCGCAGGATGCCGCCACGCGCGATCTCGAGCACTGCCGCCTGCACACGCGAGTCGCGCAGGATGCGACGCGTGCCGGCGGGGCCGGAATAGTCGCCGGGCTCGACCAGTGCATTGGCGACGAAGACGCCGTCGGTACAGCAGAAGCCGTCGGTCCAGCCGTGGTCCCGGGCACACGCGGCCACCAGGCGCACCGTCGTCGTCTTGCCGTTCGACCCGGTGACCGCAGCGACGGGAATGCCGTGCAGGGCGCCCCAGGGGATGTCGGCGGTCGAGGGCAACGCGTCGATCGGCCAGGTCCGGCTGCCCGCGCCCGCGCCAAGCGTCAGGTCGTGATCGTCGACCACGTGCGGAAGATCGTGCGCGTCGGCCGCCGCCACCAGGGCGAGCACGTCGGGCCGCCGCTCCGAGGCGGCCAGTCGCTCGAAGCGCTCGAGCGCGGCGGCTTCGTCGAGCACCGGTGGAATCACTTGCTTCGGATCGGACGCCTGTTCGAGCGCGTCGACGACGAGCGCCGACTCCAGCCCGCTCCAGCGCGTGGCGTCCTGCTGCCGGACGGTCGCGCACAGCGCCCACTCGTTGATCTCGGTTGCGGTGAACAACTGGTCGGCCGGCGCGGCCAGCGCGAGCGACGCGCCGGCGGCGTGTCGCCGGGCCGCGACCGCCAGGGCACTCGACCAGCCGAGGTGAACGCGCGCCCGCTCGACGCGCGCGCGCCACCCCGCCAGCAACTCGTCGTCGACGACGAGCCCGACGGTCTCGAGCACGGCGCCCGGGTGGCCGAAGAACAGGTTCGCGCCGGTCAGCCGACGCGAGTCCTCGAAGGGCAGGGCGGCCGGCACGTCAGTCTTCAATCTCCGGTGCAAGGCGCACGCCGCGCTCGTCGCGTATCAGGCCGCTCATCTGCGTGGACGCCTCCCCGGCAAACAGCGGCTCGGCCGGTTCGGGTTCACGCGTCGCCGGGACGTGCGACGCAACCACCCGAGCCGGCGCGGCGTAACCCTCGACCGGACTGCGTGGCACCTCGCCCGAGAAGGTGGGCGCGGTGGGAGCGATGAAACCGCCGATGCCATTGCCCTCCCCCGGTTGTCTGACCGCACCGTCACCACCCGTGCTGCGCGCCGCCTCGCCCGCACTGCGCGTGACCTCTCCCGCGGAAGCAGGGGAGGTGGATCGGAACTTGATGATCTGCTTCCACGATCGAACCAGCGCATCGGCGAACACCAGCAGCAGGTCCCCGGGCTGGGCCATGTTGAGCCCGGCGTCGATCGCTTCCTGCTCGTCGGGAATGATCGAGATGGCGCTCACCGGGACGCCGAGGTCCTGCAGCGCCGCGGACTGGATGCGCGGCACTTCGTCCGGGGCGCGATTGCGCAGGTCGTCGTCGCGTCGGCAGATGTAATGATCGAAGCGACCCGCGACCGCCTGCGCGATGGCGCGGAGGTCCTCGTCACGCCGATCGCCGGGCCCGGCCAGGACCACGATCCGTCGCCCGGTGGTGTCGAGGCGCGAGGCGAGGTCGGCGAGCGCCCCTACCGCGTGCGCGTTGTGGCCGTAATCGAACAGCACCTTGAACGGGTGCTCGTTGAAGACGTTCATGCGGCCGGGCGCCTGGAAGAACGTCGAGTCGAACGTGCGCAGGCCCTGGCGGATCGCGTCGAGCTTGATACCGAGCGAAAACGCCATCGCGGCCGCGAACATCGCGTTCTGCACGTTGTGCATCGCGCGGCCTTCGAGCGTGGCCGGGATCAGGTGGGTCCAGACGAGCGGGATGTGGCCGCCGCGGTCGTACAGCGTGATCATCTGCCCGTTGACGCCGGCCTCGAGCGCGCAGGCGCGGCCGCCCGCCCGGATGTGCTCGCGCACGAGTTCGTGCTGCGGGTTCATCGTCACGTAACAGATCGTCGTCGCCTCGGTGTGCCCAGCCATCCGCAGCACGAGCGGATCGTCGGCGTTCAGCACCGCGCAATCGCTGGCGACCTCGACGACGACCCGCTTGACCTCGGCCAGTTGCTCGAGCGTGTCGATGCCCTTGAGGCCGAGGTGGTCGCTCTGCACGTTCAGCACCGCGCCCACGTTCACCTCCGGCACGCCCATGCCGGCACGCAGCAGGCCCCCGCGCGCCGTCTCGAGGATCGCCATGTCGATCTGCGGGTCGGCGAGGACCATGCGCGCCGAGACGGGGCCCGTCATGTCGCCGGCGACCGTGCGCCGGCCGTCGATGTAGACGCCGTCGGTCGTCGTGAGACCGGGTGTGAACCCCGCCATCTTGGTGACGTGCGCGAGCATGCGCGCGGTCGTCGTCTTGCCATTGGTGCCGGTGAGCGCGGCAATCGGCACGCGCGAGGGCATGCCGGGCGGGAACAGCATGTCGATCACCGGGCCCGCGACGTCGCGGGGAGTGCCCTCGCTCGGTGCGACGTGCATGCGGAAACCGGGCGCTGCGTTGACTTCGCAGATGCCCCCGCCGGTGTCGCGATAGCTCTCGCTGATGTCCTTGGTCAGGAAATCGACGCCGCCCACGTCGAGGCCGACCGCGCGCACCGCGCGCACCGCCATGTCGCGATTGTCGGGATGGATGATGTCGGTGACGTCCGTGGCGGTGCCGCCGGTCGACAGGTTGGCGGTCGAGCGCAGGTAGACGACGTGGCCGGACGGCGGCACCGATTCCGGCGTCAGGCCCGCCCGCTCGAGCATCTTGAGTGCCTGTGCGTCGATTTCTAGACGCGTGAGTACTTTTTCGTGCCCGACACCGCGGCGCGGGTCCTGGTTCACGATCTCGACCAGTTCCGCCACGTCGTGCTTGCCGTCGCCGACGACGTGACCGGGCGTCCGGCGCGTCGCAGCGACGAGTTCGCCGTTGACGACGAGCAGGCGGTGATCGTCGCCTTCGAGGAACGTTTCGACGATCACGGACCGCGAATGCTCACGCGCGACGT
>JAJTCR010000290.1 GCA_021325695.1 Steroidobacteraceae bacterium
GTCGGAAGACAAACAAGAAGGGCGCCGTTGTCGGCGCCCTTCTTCGTTGTTGGCGTGACGTGCGACGGCCGGTTCTGCGACGGTCCGACCAGTGACTGTTCACTAGTCACTGTTCACTAGTCACTAGCCATTAGTCACTAGCCACTAGTCACTAGCCATAGTCACTTCCTCAGAACCTGAACTCGAACCCCGCCTGCACGATGCGCGGCATGCCCGGGATCAGGCCGCGGCTCATGTCGGCGACATGGAGCTTGTCGCTCAGGTTTTTCGCGGCGGCGTACAGTTTGCAGTCGCACGCCTGCAGCGCGTAGTTCGCGGTGAGGTTCCAGACCGTGAAGCCCGGCATTTCGCCGCGCTGCCCGTTCTCGACGATCGCCACCGTGTTGAGGTCGTCGGTGTACGCGGCGCTCGTGTACACGCCCTCGAGCGCGAGCTCGAGCCCGAACGGCATCCGTGCACCCACGGTCGCCGAAAGCAGGTGCTCCGGCGTGTACGGCAGCCGGTTGCCGGTCACGCGGACGGTCGTGAAGCCGGGCACGTTGCTGTAGCGCTCGCCGGCATATTCGGCGTCGGCCAACCAGGTGTACGCGCCGCGTGCGAACAGCTGGACCGGCCAGTCGACATAGGCGCTGCTGTCGAGCGCCGCGGCAAGTTCGACGCCCTGCTGCAGCGTTTCGCCCGCGCTCGTCAGCGTGGCGCCGGAGCCGCCGGCGACGCTCGCCGGCACGATCTGGTTCTCGAAATCCATGCGGAACAGCGTCGCCTCGTACGAGAAGCCGTCCCCGACGGTCGCGCGCAGGCCGAGTTCGTAATTCCACGAGAGCTCGGCGTCCAGGTCCACGCTGCCGCCGGCCGCAGTCACGATGTCGGCCACGCCCGGCGGCGCGAAGCCGCGGTGCACGCCCGCGAACAGGATGGTCCCGGGCGCTGCCTCGAACGTCGCGCCGAGGCCGGGGATGACCTCGTCGATGCTGGATTCGCCGGTCGCGCCGGTGAGGTTGTCGGTGCGCTCGTAGTCGACGCTCTCGACACGCACGCCTGGCGTCACGGTCCACCGGCCGAAGTCGAACTGGTTCTGCACGAACGCCGACATCGCCTCGATCGTGCGATCGCTGTCTTCCCGTATGCCGGCGTTCGTTCCGGTACCCGGCTGGCGCGAGCGGGGCCCGTCGCCGTTGGCCTGCACGCGGTACTGATCCTCATAGTGGTATCGCACGCCGCCCTCGAGCACGTTGTCCAGGCCGAAGAGGCCGTGCTCCACCGCGACGCGCGGCTCCAGTCCCGCGGTCCAGTACTGGCGCAGGCGTCCCTCGTTGCCGCAGGTCGCGTAGAGGTTCGCCATGCCGCCGCAGGCCGGGTCGCTCGCGTCGTTCGGGCGCTGCGCCGAGTTGCTCGACTGCCGCCACCAGTCCCGCTCGAAATCCGTGTAATAGGCGTTGGTCGTGAAGGTCACGGCGTCGCCGAGGTCGAACTGGTGCGTCGCCGACGTGCCCCAGCGCTGCGCGTACATGTGGTCGTTTCCGAACGGATTCTGGTACGGGTCGTCGCGCCATTCGGCGAGCGTGAGCCCCGAGTAGGTCACCTGCGACGACTCGTCGTACCAGCTCGCGCGCAGCGTGAGCGCCTGCCGGTCGCTGATGTCGTGCACGACCTTGAAGTTGAGGTCGCCGACCTCGAAGTGCATGTTCTCACGCGCACCGTCGCTCTGCTTGAACGTGCCGTGCGCGACGATCCCGGTGTCGCCGAACCGGTCGCCGTACTGGCCGTGGAGTTCGCGAAAGCCCTCGGTACCGACAGATGCCAGCACCCGGCCGGTCGCCTCGTCGGGTACGGCCGGAGTGATGTAATTGATGACACCGCCGACCGTGTGCGGCCCGAAGAGGATCTGGCCCGAGCCTTTCAGCACCTCGATGCGCTCGAAGCGTTCCACGGGCGGGTGGTAATAGGTGGCATTGTCCCCGTACGGCGCGTAGCTGAGCGGGATGCCGTCCTCGAGCAGCAGGACCTTGGACGATCGAGTTGGATTGAGTCCCCGGATGCCGAGGTTCGGCCGCAGCCCGAAGCCTTCCTCGTCGCGCGCGAAAATGCCCGGGACCTTGCGCAGGGCTTCGTTGACCGTGAACACGCGCGCCTCCTGGATGACCTCCGCGTCCAGCACCGCGGCGGACCCCGGGATCGAGTCGAGCCGGATCCGGTCGCCAATGACGGTGACGACGGGCTCGAGCGCGCCAACCCCCGGTTCGTCCGAGTGCACGGGCGATGCGGCGCCGAACAGCGCGCTGGAGATTGCGAGGCCGAGGGTGGCGGAGCGTCGAAGGCCGGGACACGAGGTGGCGGGAGACATGGGTTGGTTACCGGACAGGTTGGGGAAACGTGTCCGCGACTTTGCTTCGCTTGGCTGCATCTGTCAATGCTAATCATTCGCATTCGCATCTATGGATTTACCCCTACCCGGTTTCTCGATCAGCGTGCTCGTGTGCTCCGTGCGAGCGGGCGACTCGCGCGGTAGTCTTCGCCGTCCGCAGTCCGGAGCGTCCCCGCCATGCCATCGTTCGACATCGTCTCGGAGGTCGAGGCGCACGAAGTCACCAATGCGGTCGACCAAGCCTCACGCGAGGTGAACCAGCGCTTCGATTTCAAGGGCACGAATGCCAAGTTCGAATTGAAAGACGGCGTGATAACGATGTCGGCGCCGGCAGATTTTCAATTGAAACAGATGCTGGAGATCCTGCGGCTCAAGCTGTCCAAGCGTGGCATCGACGTGGCCTGCCTCAAGGTCGAGGAGCCGGTCGTGACCGGCCAGACCGCGCGGCAGGTGGTGACGTTGCGGCAAGGCGTCGACGGCGAGCTCGGCAAGAAAATCCAGCGCCAGATCAAGGATTCGAAGCTGCGCGTGCAGGCCGCGTTGCAGGACAAGCAGGTGCGGGTGACGGGCAAGAGCCGTGACGACCTGCAGGAGGCGATCGCGCTCGTGCGCAAGGGCGGCTACGACCTGCCGCTGCAGTTCACGAACTTTCGGGACTAGCGGCCTCGGCCGGCATCGGCTCGGCGAGCAGCTCTTCGATCGTCTGCTCGAACTCGCGGACGAGCAGTTCGTGGCGCACGCGGGTGGCCGGTCCCGCGAAGCCGGTGTGGACCTTGTGGACGCGTCCGGACCGGTCGAGGAACAGCGCGGTCGGGTAGGCCCGCACCGCTTCGAGCTGCGGCAGCGCGGCGGACGCCAGTGCCTTGTCCATGCGACCTGCCACGAGCGTGGTGTAGTCGATGGCGTTGGCGGCCCGGAAGCGTCGCACGGCCGCCACCGCGCGCTCGAACTCGGCGTGCTGCTCGAACATCAGGCTCACCACGACCAGCCCGCGTGCCCGGTACCTGCGATCGAGCAGGGCGAGCAGCCGCGCCTCGTCGTGACTGTTCGGGCACCAGCTGCCAGCGAGCGTCACGAGCAACACCTTTCCCTGGAACTGCGGGTCGCTGGACGAGACCGTGCGGCCATCGAGATCGCGGAAGGAGAACTCGAAGCCCGCCTCGGGGTTCCGCAACCGGGTCGCGACCGCATGGGCGTCGACGTCCGCATCGGCATTGCGTGTCGCCACGAAGCGCTGCAGGCCGCCGCG
>JAJTCR010000005.1 GCA_021325695.1 Steroidobacteraceae bacterium
CTCGAGGTCCTCGCTGCGGGCTGCCCGACCGACCAGCGCCGGGGCCAGCCGCAACGTGGCGGCCACTTCGGCCGCGATCAGCGAGGCATAGTTCGACACGAAGGCCTCGCGCGGTAACGGCACCGCGACGTCGACGAGCACTTGTCCCAGCACCGACAGTCGCGTGACGGCACTCTCAAGCGCGACGCGATTCTCCGCGTGCAGGGTCTTGCCGAGACCCGGATCGAAGCTGACGCCGATGCGCAGGGGACGCACGGGTGCCTGCACCTCGTCGAGGAACGGACGCGCGGGCGGCGGCAGTTTCATGAGCTGCCGGGGGTAATCGCCGCAGGTCGCGTCGAGCAACGCGGCGCAGTCACGCACGGTCCGCGTCACGACGTGCTCGCCGATGAAACCGAACCAGACATCCGGCAGCTGCGGGCCGGTCGGATTGCGACCGCGGCTCGGCTTCAGCCCGACGAGACCGCAGTTGGAGGCCGGCGTACGGATGGAGCCGCCACCGTCGTTGGCGTTGGCGGCGGGCACGATCCTTGCGGCGACCGCGGCCGCCGAGCCGCCGCTGGAGCCGCCCGACGTACGGTCGAGGTGCCACGGATTGCGCGTGGGACCGAACAACTCGGGCTCGGTCACGTTCGAGACGCCGAACTCGGGCGTGTTGGTCTTGCCGAAGATCACGAGGCCCGCCGCCTTGTAGCGCCGCGTCAGCTCCTCGTCCGCCGCCGGCACGAAGTCGCGGAACAGGCGCGAGCCGCTGCGCATCGGCTCTGCTGCGTAGGCCGTCATGAGGTCCTTGAGCAGGAAGGGCACGCCGCGGAATGGACCGTCCGGCAGGCCCGCCGCGATCGCCGCGCGCGCCCGAGCTTCCATCAGGTGAATGACCGCGTTGACCTTCGGGTTCACGGCGGCGGTGCGCGCGAGTGCCTCGTCGAGCAGTTCCCCGGGCGTGACGTCGCCGCGGCGCACGAGCGCGGCGAGACCGAGGGCATCGTGACGGCCGTAGTCCGCGAAACCCAAGCCTGGTTCTCCCCGGCCGCAAGACGCGTGCGCACATGATCCCGCGATCGGCAACCGATTGCGACAACCCCACGCGGCTTGCAGGCCGCCGGGGCCGGGCGCGACACTTGCGAGCTCGGATCGCTCGGTTCGCAGGACTCCGGACCAGATGACACGCATGCAGACACGGCGCCTGATCGTGCGCCTGGCGCAGTTGCTCGCGGCTGCCGTGGTCACCCAGTTCGCCCAGGCCGCGCCGGTCACGGCCGCGCGCATCATCGCGGCGGACAAGGAGCCGCAGAACTGGCTCGCGCACGGCCGCACCTACGGCGAGCAGCGTTACAGTCCCCTCGCGCAGATCAACGAGGCCAACGTCGGCCAGCTCGGGCTGGCGTGGTCGTACGCGACGGGGACGACGCGCGGCCTGCAGGCCACGCCGATCGTCGTCGACGGGCGCCTGTACGCGACCGGCGTCTGGAGCGTCGTATATGCGCTCGACGCAAGGACCGGCAAGCAGCTCTGGCGGTACGACCCCGACGTGCCGCGTGCATGGGGCCGCTACGCGTGCTGCGACGCAGTCAACCGTGGCGTCGCGCTGTGGGGCGACGCGTTGTTCGTCGGCACGCTCGACGGGCGACTGGTCTCGCTCGATGCGAAGACCGGCCAGAAGCGCTGGGAGGTCAACACGATCGACCGCACCAAGCCGTACACGATCACGGGCGCGCCCCGGGTCGTGAAAGGCAAGGTGCTGATCGGCAACGGCGGCGGCGAATATGGCGTGCGTGGCTACTTCTCGGCCTACGACGCGCGGACCGGCAAGCTTGCGTGGCGCTTCTACACCGTGCCCGGCAATCCGAAGGACGGCTTCGAGACGCCGGAGCTCGAGAAAGCCGCGAAGACCTGGAACGGTGAATGGTGGCTCGGCGGGGGCGGCGGCACGGTCTGGGACTCCATGGCGTACGACCCCGAGCTCGACACGCTTTACGTCGGGACCGGCAACGGCTCGCCGTGGGCGCGCGCGATCCGCTCGCCGGGCGGCGGCGACAACCTGTTCCTGTCGTCGATCCTGGCGCTCGATCCCGACAACGGCGAGCTCAAGTGGCACTACCAGGTCACGCCCGCGGACAACTGGGACTACACCGCGACGCAGCACATCGTGCTCGCGGACCTGCACTTCGACGGCAAGCCGCGCAAGGTGCTGATGCAGGCGCCGAAGAACGGCTTTTTCTACGTGCTCGACCGCGTCTCCGGCGAACTGCTCGCCGCGGACAAGTACATCCCGGCCACCTGGGCGAGCCACGTCGACCTCCAGACCGGGCGGCCGGTCGAGACCGCGGACGGCGACTGGAGCCACGAGACACGGCTGATCATTCCGGCGCCGTTCGGCGGCCACAACTGGCACCCGATGGCGTACAACCCGAACACGGGGCTCGTCTACATCCCGGCGATGCAGCCGATGGGCATCTACACGCCGTCGCGGGAATACCTCACGACCGGCAAGTTCACGCGGCGGGAGATGTTCTGGAACCCCGGCGTCGACTGGAACGAGTACACGAAGTCGATCTACGGCCTGCTGCAGCAGTTCCAGGGCTCACTGCCGCCGGACCGGGGTTACCTCAAGGCGTGGGACCCCGTGGCGCGACGCACGCGCTGGGAAATCGAGCACCCGGCGTTCTGGAACGGCGGGCTGCTCACCACGGCGGGCAACCTGCTGTTCCAGGGCACCGGCGACGGCCGGTTCGTCGCGTACGCCGCCGACACCGGACGGACGCTCTGGTCGGTGCCGACGATGGTCGGCATCGTGGCGCCGCCCGTCACGTACGCGATCGACGGCGAGCAGTACGTGGCCGTGCTCGCGGGCTACGGCGGCGCCGGCGCGGTGACGGGCGGTGACCCGCGCACGATGGCGTCCGGCAAGTACCTGAACGACGGCCACATTCTCGCGTTCAAGCTCGGCGGCAACGCCGCCATGCCGCGCATCGCCGAGCGCAACCAGGACATCCCGGAGCCGCCCGCGATCGAGGCGGCCGCCGCGCAGGTCGAGAATGGAAAGTACGCGTACACGGCCAACTGCATGGTCTGCCACGGCGCGCTCGCGGTCTCGGGCGGCGTCACGCCGGACCTGCGACGACTCTCGTCCGAGAGGCACTCGATCTTCAAGCAGATCGTCTACGACGGCGTGATCCACACGGCCGGCATGCCGCGCATGGCGGACCTCGTGAGCGAGCAGGACGTGCACGACATCCAGGCCTACCTCGTCCAGCGCGCGCGGGAGGACCGCGCCGCCGGACAGAAGGTGGCCCCCGCGCGCAAGCCCTGACTGAAATGGGGACACTCCTGAATTTCGGAAAGAATCCAGGAGTGTCCCCGATTTCCGCTGTCGATCCGGGCACGTGCCGTTCGACCACTGGATACGGAGCCCATGGAGGGCAAGGAGGAAAACCATGTCGAAAGCCGTAGATGCCATCCCCGCCGGCATGCACTCGGTCACCCCGCACCTCGTCTGCGACGGTGCGGGAGCCGCGATCGACTTCTACGTCAAGGCATTCGGCGCGACCGACCAGGGCCGCATGCCCGGGCCGGACGGCCGACTGATGCACGCGCAGATCCGCATCGGCGATTCGTACGTGATGCTCGTCGACGAAAACCGCCAGTTCGGCATGCTCGGGCCGAAAGCGCTGAACGGCTCGCCGGTGACGATCCACCTGTACGTCGACGACGTGGACCGGTCGTTCGAGCGGGCCGTTGGCGCCGGGGCGAAGTCCGTGATGGCGCCGGCGGACATGTTCTGGGGCGACCGTTACGGCGTGCTCGAGGACCCGTTCGGTCACCGCTGGTCGGTCGCCACGCACCAGCGCGAGGTCTCCCCCGACGAGATGCAGCAGGCCATCAAGGCCTTCGACCCCAAGTGCGGCACGTGAAGTACCTCTGCCTCGCCTACGAAGAGGAACAGGTGCTCGACGCGCTGTCGCGCGACGAGTGGCAGGCCCTGCGCCAGGACACGCTCGACTACGTCGACGAACTGCGTGGCGCGGGGCACCTGCTCACCACGCACGCGCTGCAGAGCGTGCACGCCGCGACCACGGTCCGCGTCCGGCAGGGCCGTGTCTCGACGACCGACGGTCCGTTCGCCGAAACGAAGGAGACGCTGGGCGGCTTCTTCCTGATCGAGGCGCCGGACCTGGACGCCGCGATCGCGATCGCCGCGCGGTGGCCGTCGGCGCGCTTCGGCAGCATCGAGGTGCGCCCCATCGAGGACACGCTGCGAGCGGAGGGACGCTACGCCACCAGCGTGGCCTGACCGGCGCGGACGAGCCGACGACGACTTGCAGACCCACACTCAGGAGGACACCAAATGGGAATTTACGTGGATGGCTTCGTGCTGCCCGTGCCGCAGAAGAAGCTCGCCGAATATCGCAAGATGGCGCGACTGGCGGGCAAGATCTACAAGGAGCTCGGTGTGCTCGCCTACGTCGAGGCCGTGGCCGACGACGTGAACCCGGGCAAGTGGACTTCGTTCCCGCGCAGCGTCAAGTTGAAGCCGGGGGAGACGGTCGTGTTCTCGTACATCGTCCACAAGTCGCGCAGGGACCGCGATCGCATCAATAAGCAGTTCATGAAGGACCCGCGGCTCGAGAAGTACATGGACCCGAAAAAGATGCCGTTCGACGGCAAGCGCATGTTCTGGGGCGGATTCAAGTCAATGGTCGAGCTATAGGCGGCATCACCCGCGCTCGAGCGCGCCTGCTCCCGCGAGCGCGGAAGAGCTTACGCAGCGGAAGGTCAGGTTGATCCGCTCGCCCACCGGGCGGGCGGTTTTCGGCACTGCATGCACGTAGTGGTGCTGCGTCGGACCCGCCATCGACAGCAGGCTGCCGTGGCCGAGTTCGAGGTCCGTCACGGACTTGAGCGTGCGGTGTCGCAGCCTGAAGCGTCGCGTGGCCCCGAGCGACACGGAGGCGATCGCGGGCTCGGCGCCAAGTTCCGGCTCGTCGTCGGCGTGCCACCCCATGCCGTCGCGGCCGTCGCGATACAGGTTGAGCAGGACGCTGTTGTAGCGGTGCCCGGTGAGGTTCTCGGCCAGGTGTCTGAGCTCGAGCAGCTCCGCGGTCCAGGCCAGGGGCTCGTGCGCCGTGCCCGAATAGACGTATCGCGTGTCGGGGTCGCCGTGCCACGCGACCAGGCGCGGCACGAGCCGACGCGCGCCGAAGATCACCACGTGTTCCTGCTGCCAGTCGACGCTCGCCCGCAAGGACCGGAACAGCGCGTCGGCGCGCTCGCGGCCGACTGCGCGCGGCCACAACCGCACGTCGGCGTCGGGCAGCTCAAGCCGCAGGCACGGAGGCGTCGGCAGCGGCAGCGGACGGGTCGGCATCGCGTCGCAGCGTAGCCGCGGCGCGGTCGAGATGCACGCGGACGGATCCGCGCGGCTGCGACTGGCACGCGAGGATCACGCGGTTCGCGAGTTGCTCGCGCGACAGCACGTAGCTGGCATCGGTCAGCGTCCGAACGTCGCCTGCGAGCAGGCAGCAGCGGCAGGTGGTGCAGCTGCCGACGCGGCAACGCGAGGGCCACGGCAGCCCGCGGGCAAGCGCCGCCTGCAGGATCGTCTGGCCGGCCTCGACCTCGAAGGTCCAGCCGAAGGGCTCGACGTGTACGGTCGCGCGGCCCGACGCGCTCCGTGTAAACAGCTTGCCGAACATCACTGCCCCTGTGCCGCCAGTTGCAGCGACGGCAGGCCGCTGGCACGGTTCGCAGCCGCCGCGAGACGACGCTCCGTCGCGTCCGCGTGGCGCCGGTCCCACTCGAGCACGAGCGGCGTCATGCGGTCCCGGTACCAGCCCGGCGCGACGTACACGAGCAGCATGCTGGTCAGGTAGCCGTACGGCAGGGTCGGTGCGTCGCGGTACGCGCGCAATTGCCAGAACTTCGCGTCGCCCGCGGCGTGGTGGTGCGAGTGCCGGGCGAGGTTGAACAGCACCGCGTTGCTGAGTGCCTTGTTCGAGTTCCACGAGTGCCGCGGCTCGATCGGCGCGTCGGGATCGCGCACCAGCCCGTAATGCTCGAAGTAGTTGACCGCCTCCAGCACCGAGCGGCCGGCGAGGCCCGCGAGCACGAACACCGCGACGCCGGCGAGGCCCGCGGCGAGGCCGAACGCCGCGACGATCGCGGCCGACATCAGCCAGCCCCCCAGGTACCGGTTGTGCAGGGTCCACGTGCCGAGCCCGAGCGTCTCGAGCCGGCCTCGCTCGAGCTCGCAGGCGCTGCGCGTCTGGCCCACGACCGAGCGTGCCAGAAACGCATAGAACTGCTCGCCGCGCCGGGCGGTGGCGGGATCGGCGGGCGTCGCCAGCCGCCGGTGGTGGCCGTAGACGTGCTCGATCGCGAACTCGGCGTCGAACGTGAGCGCCAGCAGCCAGCGGCCCGCGAGCATCGCGCCACGGTCGGTCGTCCGGTGGGTCAGTTCGTGACCGATGTTCGTGCCCACGGCCGCGAACGTGAGCCCGGCGGAAAGAATCCCGCCGAGCCAATGCAACGGGCCGTGCGCCGCGCGCGCGGCGCACGGATCGACACCAAGCGTGGCCTGGACCCCCGCGCCGGCCCCGAACAGGTCGCCCGAGCCCGCGTGCCACGCCATCACGAAACAGAGCAGCGCGAGCAGCGGCGGCGCGAGGTACAGCGTCGCGTCGAGCAGGCGCGGGTGCGCGTACGCGGGTTCGGAGAAGTCGTCGCCGATCAACTCGTCGCCCGCGATCATGACGCCGTAGATCGCGGCGACGCCGAGCCACATCCAGGCCCCGCCGAGCGCAATGCCTGCGACCGTCGCGAGCACGAAGCCATGAACCCCGAGGAATCGCAGGTAGTGACTCACGGCGGTCTCCATCGACGTCACCAGTTTAGAACAAATGTTCTAAACACAGGATGCACCGCGCCGGACGGCGGTGTCAAACCAGCGGCGGCGGCCGATATACTGGCGCCCGGTCGCCGCTCACTTCTGCCCATGCCCCGCCGCACACGCACCGCCACGGTCGAGCCGACCGGCACGCGCGAACGCATCGCCGACGCGGCGCTGGCGCTGTTCAATGTCGAGGGGACGCATGCGGTCTCGACGCGTCACGTCGCGACCCGCCTGGGCATCAGCCCGGGCAACCTGTATTACCACTTCGGCAACAAGGAGGAGATCGTCCTCCATCTCTACGAGCGCATCGAGTCGCGGCTGGAGGGCGTACTGGCGCCCAGGCCCGGTGCTGGACGTCGGTTCGACGACGTGCTCGCGTACCTCGACGCGATCTTCGCGCACCTGTGGGAGTTCCGTTTCTTCTACCGCGACCTCAACGCCCTGTTGCGCGAGGTGCCGGGACTCGAGGACCGCTATCGCGGCCTCGCCGGCCGCGTCACGGGTCGGGCCAGGGCGATCTTTGCGGACATGGTCGCGCAAGGGTGGATGGATGCTTCGGACGAGCAGCTGGACCTGCTCTCGACCAATGCGTGGATCGTGCTGACACAGTGGTTCACCCACCGCCAGGTCGTCGACCGCCGGCGTACGATCCGGTCCGCGGACATCCGCGAAGGCATCCGTCACCTGGTCGCGCTGTTCAGCCCCCTGCTGCGGCCAGCCCAGCGACGACGCGTCCTGCGCCTGCTCGACGCGAACGCCTGAACCGACGCGCCGCTGCGCGGGTCAGGTATCGTTCCCGATGCGCCGGGTCAGACTGCGATGGAGAATGTGACCTCCATTCGAGGGGTAGTCCAGGATGCCGAGTCTCCGCGCCCGACTGACCAACGCACTGCTTCGCCTCACCGTGAGGCGGATGTGGCGACCAGGACTGCCGATCGAAGACGTGCGCACGCACGCGGCGCGATCGGATGCGCGGCTGGCCGGTCGTCCGCCACGCTGTCCCGTCGAGCTCACCGAGGTCGCCGGCCTGCGTGCGCAGTGGTTCGGGGCGCCCGAGCTTGCCGTGCGCAACGGCACGCTGCTGTACCTGCACGGCGGCGCCTGGTGCATGCACCTGCCCAGGACGTACACCGCATTTTCCGCCGCGCTCTCGAACGCGACGGGGCTGCGCGTGCTGATGGTGGAATACCGGCTCGCGCCCGAGCACCGGTTTCCCGCCGGCGTCGACGATTGCTTCGCGACCTATCGCGCGCTGGTCGACGGCCCGCACGGCGCACCCGTCGCGATCGCGGGCGACTCCGCCGGCGGCAGCCTGTCGCTCGTCACGATGATGCGGGCGCGCGACGCCGGCTTGCCGCTGCCGGCGTGTGCGGTGCTGCTGTCGCCGTCGACGGACCTGACGTCCAGCGGTCCGTCGATGCGCTACAACGCCGCGGCGGACCCGATGTTCAGCGATGCCTCGATGGACCTGCTGCCCGACATCTATTGCCCAGGGCTGGATCGCAGCCACCCGCTGCTGTCGCCGCTGTTCGGCAACTGGGCGGGGCTGCCGCCGCTGTATTTCCTCGCCGGCTCTACCGAAATGCTGCTCGACGACTCGGTGCGGGCGCACGATCGCGCGCTGCAGGCAGGGACGAAGTCGCACATCGACGTCTGGTGGCAGCTGCCGCACGTATTCCCGGTGATGCGCACGCTGCCCGAAGCGCGGGCCGCATTACGGTCGATCGCGGCTTTCATCGCGCAGCACCGGACGTTGCCCCGCGCCGTGTCGGCACCCGCGACCGACCCGTTCGGTGCGACGATCGCCCACGCCGCGGAGACCGTGGCCGTCGAACCGGCCGACCGCCCGTCGTCGTGACGACACGGATGGCTCCTCAAGGCCGGTAGCCGTCGTCCAGCGTCTTGAGGAAGGCAACGACGTCCAGGATCTCGGCAGCGCTCAGTGCGGGCCGGTCGCCCGGTTCACGATCGTAGGGCACTTCGCCGACGTTCACGTTCCGGTGCATCGCGACCGGGAGGTCGTCGAACTGGCGCACGCCCTCGGGCCCCGACGGGTACCACTCCTCGGGATGGGTATCACGCCGGACGTAGAACCCCACCACCTCCTCGAGCGTCTGGAACCGCCCGTTGTGAAAATAGGGCGCGGTCCTGGCGACGTTGCGCAACGACGGCACCTTGAAGGCGCCGCACGTGTCGCCGCGCGGCAGGTCGGACCGCTGCGGTCCGCAGAGCCCGAGATCGAAGAATGACGCATCGGCGTTCGCCGGTATGTCGGCGTTGCGAGGCACGCCGAGATTGTCGTAGGTGAAGTCGGTGAACAGCGGTGGCGACCCGTCGGCGCCACGGTCGCTCGGGTGGCAGGCCGCACAGTTGCCTTTCCCGGGATCGGTGAACAGCTGCAGACCCCGCGTCTCCTGCGGAGTGAGCGTCGCCTCGCCTGCAAGGTACGCGTCGTACTTGCTGTCGAAGGGATGCAGGGTCTCGTCCTCGATCTCGAACTGCGCCAGAGCGAACGCGACGCTGTCGAACGCGCGTTGCGGATCGTCGAAGACGTCCGCTCCGAACAGGCGCTTGAATTCCGACACGTACGACGCCGCCTTGAGCTTGTCCACGAGACTGTGCACGGACGGATTTGCCATTTCGTTGGCGTCGAGGAAAGGACCGCGCGCCTGGTCTGCCAGGCTCACCGCTCGCCCATCCCGGAAGAACCCACCGACCGGCGTTCCGTCGGCCTCGAAATGAAAAGCGGGTGTCAGGTGGACGTAGCGAATCGACGGGGAATTGCGCAGGCCGCGCCGTTCCAAGCGTGCGCCGCCGGCCGATACGACGTCGGCCGCAGGCGCGGCGTGGGCGTGCTCGGGTACATGGCAGGTCTGGCAGGACATCTGGCCGGAGGCCGACAAGGACTCGTCCCGGAAGATCAGCCGGCCGAGTCGGGCTACGTCGGAGAGTTCGTTTTCCCCGGGCGACGCGACGGGCCACGAGGCGACTCCTTCGTCCACTCCGCCACGGCCGGCGCCGTTCCACGACAGCAGCAACAGCAGCGCGCCCCACGGAGCCGCGCTCCGGATACGCGAGGGCCTGACCGGCGGCGTGCACCTGGATGCACCGCGCCCAGTCGCCTCGTTCGCGCGAAATGGCCGCGGCGCGACGTACACCACCCAATCCTTCCCGGAACCCGGGAGCTACTGCTCGGTTCGCAGCATTTCCCAAGGCGCGGTGCCGTGGCCCTCAGCGGCTGGCTTGGCTTCGTGTAAGGCTATTGCTGACCAGCCAGCCTGTCTTCCTCGCCGCGAGCCTGAGTGCGGCATGTGGCGAGCCACGCCTGCAAGGCAAGGCGAACCGACTCGAGCCACCGAATCTGGTCTGGCTGGGGCGGCCCGCGAAACATACGCGCCGTCGGATACCAGGGCGAACGAGCGGCCTGGGCAGGCCAGCACCAGTCCGACACGTCACCCAGCAATACCCAGGCGGGCTTGCCAAACACTCCGGCGAGGTGCACGGCCGGTGAATCGACGCCGAGGACGAGGTCGAGATCCGCGACGCTCGACGCGAGTTCCACCAGGCTGGGCCCGCCGTCGTGCGACCAGCCGACGTCGTGCACGCTGACGGCGTCGAAATTCGACAACGTGTCGAACCAGGCGCGGAGACCGGCATTGTCCCAACGGTGGCGGGACGGTTCGTCGGCGCTCGCGATCGGGCGGACCAGTCCGACATTGATCACCCCGGACCCCGGTGGCCTCGAGCCGCGTGAGATCCTGCGTCGCAAAGCGGCCCGATCGATGCCGGCATCGCAGGGCGGCACGCTGGTCTCCGTCGTGCCGAGCAACCATGGCAGGCTCTCGAGGTCCGCTTGCGTGTCGAACTCGGCAACGTTCAGGTCGCCCGGCCGGCGAATCTCCGCCACGCCGGGCACGGTCGCAACCAGCGGCGAGTACGACTCCTGACACAGCACGATCGTCCTGCGGACGCGGGTGGCGAGCGCCGGCAGATAGCGCGTGAGCAGGATCAGGTGCCGCGGGTCGACACTTGTGGCGTCGACGAGCAACGTGTGGCCCGGCGCGGCCTGGCCGTCCCAATCTGGATGCGGGCTGCGCAAGCGTCGCCCCGGTCCCGTTTTCCGCCGCCATTCGTACTCTTCGAACCCGCGGCGGATGTCGCCCAGCTGCAGCAGCAGCGCGCCGAGGTTCGCGTGTGCCAGCGCATCGTCCGGCCGCCGCGCGATGGCCGCCTCGAAAGCGTGCCGGGCCGCGTCGTATTCGCCCATGCGCTGCCAAAGGCTGCCCAGGCTCACGTGGATCTCGCTCCGGTCCGGCTCGCGCTCGCACGACCAACGCAGGTGCCCGAGCGCTTCGGCGTGTTCGCCGTTTTCCGCGAGCGCGATGCCGAGGCTGTACCGGGCGTCGGGAAAGTCCGGCTGGTGCGTCAGGCACTGCCGGAACGCGGCGACTGCCTGCGGATAATCGCGCGTCCGGCAGAATTCCAGGCCACGGTCCATCCACGCATGCGGCGACTCCTGGAGCTGCGCCGGGGTGGCCAGCGCGACTTCGGCAAGCGCCTCGTCGGGAAGGACGTAGGTGGAGCCGATCAAGGGGTGATCGGCCATGAGCATCTCGGGATGGCGCGCGTCCTGCAGCACCTGCACGGCGAAGATTTCTTCGACGCCTGCCTCGAATCGCAGGAAACCCAGCACCTCCGCGCTCTCCACGTTGACGATCCAGACGCCGCAGATGCGTTCCGTCAATTCCTTGACGATCGGAATGCCGCTGAAGCTCGCCGACTCCCGTACCTTCGACAGGCCAATGAATGCCAGCGGGCCGATGAAATCGATGCCACGCGTGAAGCCCGGCAGCACCGTCACCGTGCGCAGCGTGTTCGCGTGCGGGTCGAACACCGACAAGCTGCCTTTGCCCGACTCGAGCACCCAGAGCCGGTCCCGATACCAGCGCGGCGAGTGCGGCATGGAGAGTCCTCGCAGGAGGACCTCATCGCTTCCGACGTCCAGCAGCACGCCGCCGTCGGCCTTGTTCGCGCGCCAGCCGCCCATCGTGTCGGTTTCGCCCAGCGCCGTGACGTAGCGAGGCTTGCCGTCGCGCATCGCCAGGCCGTTGAGATGGCACCGATCCTCCGGCGCGTATGCAGTCACGAACGGTGGCCGCCAGCGAGGGTGAAAACTGCTGTCCTCCTCGAGAGTGCACAGGCAGGAGAAGCGCGTGTTGACCAGCCACAGCCGGTCGTCGCCCGACCAGGCCATCTCGTGGATGTCGACGTTACCGGTGAAATGAACGTCGCACGGCACGTAGCACGCGTCGTGCTTGCCCGGCGGATCCAGCTTGCCCGCCGCGCCGGGAACGTTCCGGTAATGCCACACGGTGTTCGCACCGCCGATGGCCAGGCGACCGTTCTTTTCGCAGACGCCCATCGGCCGGTCGAACGGACGGAAGTGCGTGTTCAGCGAGCCTGCCGCATCGGCCTCGTCGGCCCGCGCGTCCCGACGCACGAGGATCACGCGCCCGGCCTGGTAGGTCGTGACGAGCAGGCTGCAGTTCAGTTGCCGGAAGAGCTCGGGCAGGTTGCTGGTATGGACGCTCGCGAGCGCTGCCTGTTGCGTCATTCCGCACTCCCTGCAGGCCACGCATGCCGGGCGTCGTCACCTCGCCACCGGACACGGTGCTCTTGGGACGAACCGACGTCGCACCGGCACATCAGGGTACGTTTGTGACCGTCTCGCAGGCGGTCGCGGTGTCTCCGGCGTCGAGATTGACCCCGCCGTCGCATTGGTCCTGCCCGTCGCCGCCGTTGAGCGCGTCGTTGCCGCCGTGACCGAACAATCGGTCATTGCCGCCCTGGCCGAGGAGCACGTCGTTGCCCGCGGCACCGAACAGGCTGTCCGCGCCACCGCCGCCGCAGACGATGTCGCTGCCGTCGCGGCCGCGGATGGCATCAGCGCCGCCCAATCCGGCGATGACGTCGGGCCCCGGCGTGCCGGTGAGCTCGTCGGGACCGTCGGTGCCGACCATGGTCGTGGCGCGCCCATTGCACAGCACCGCCGAGCCCTCGAACGAGCCGATGTCGCAGGCCGGCCCTCGAGGGCGGGAAACCTGGCGCTGGTCGATCGCCGGACAGCCTTCGTCGTCCGGACTGGCGTTGAGCGCCGGACTGCCGATCGCGAGCGCGTGCGTGCGCGTGGTGCCGCCGTTGTCGGCGAGCGGCAACAGAATGCCGCCGACCGGATCGTTCGGCGTGATATCGGTGGAGCCTGGCGTGAAAC
>JAJTCR010000291.1 GCA_021325695.1 Steroidobacteraceae bacterium
GCGCAGTCCGAAATCGCCAGCGGCATGCCTCGCGCGGATTATGCCGGCCGGGCCGTCGCGCAACAGGACGGTGCGCGCGGAGCCTCCAGGGACGGATTTACGGCGCCCCGGCTGGGAAATCCGCGCGGGGCGTGACGCGCAGGCGCAGTCTGACGCGGCTCTAGCGCCCGCCCGCCGCGCCGGCCGACTTCGCCTTCAACGCCTTGATGTCGGCCAGCACGACGGCCGAGTGGCCCTCGGGCTTGACCGACTCGTAGTGCTTGGCGATGCGGCCCTGCGGGTCGATGATGAACGTGTCGCGACGCGCCATCTCCATCATGCCCATGTAGGTCTTGAGCACGCCGTAGCGCTTCGCAACCGACTTGTCCGCGTCCGCGAGCAGCGTGAACGGCAGTTCGTGCTTCGCGGCGAACTCCTTGTGCGAGCTGACGTCGTCGACGCTCACGCCGAGGATCACCGCGCCTTCCTTGTTGAACGCGAAGATGTTGTCGCGGAAGCTGCAGGCCTGCGTCGTGCAGCCGGGCGTGTCGTCCTTCGGATAGAAGTAGAGCGCGACCCACTTGCCCTTGTAATCGGACAGCTGGTGCCACTTGCCCGCCTGGTCCTGCAGCTTGAAGGCCGGCGCCGGGCGCCCCACCTGTGGCGTCGTGCCGGCGTCTCCCGCGTGCGCCGTGGCGGCGAACAGCGCGAGCGCGATCGAGCCCAGCAACGACAGGACGAGCGCCAGCAGCCGGCGCGGCTGGACGACCACTTTGCGCAAGGCGTGAACCATGTCGTGTTTCTCCTCGACCAGACCAGGGGCTCGACGGGCGCCGCTCGGCGCCGTGCCATACTAATCCGCGCGAGGGACTGTGTCAGTCGGTCGACCAGCGAGCGACGAGCGAGGTAGCCGGACCTTGTCGAAGATCCCGCCGCCCGGTGCGGCAGAACCCGCGGCGCCAACCACGTCGGTGTTGTCCCCGTCCCATGGGACGGACTCCACCAACTACGTCTTCCTCGACGACCGCGACGCATTGGTGCTGTCGGGCGGTGGCGCCCGCGCGGCCTACCAGGTCGGCGTGCTGAAGGCGCTGGCGGAATGGCTGCCGCCGGAGACGCCGTGCCCCTTCGAGGTGCTCGTGGGAACGTCGGCCGGCGCGCTCAACGCGGCCTCGCTCGCGGCCCGCGCGCACTCGTTCCGCGAAGCCGTCGGCGTGCTCGAGGACGTCTGGTCGAACTTCCACGTCGATCAGGTCGTGCGCACCGACTCCTGGGAAATGCTGCGCTCGGCGTTGCACTGGATCCTGTCGGTGTCGACCGGGGGCTGGCTGTCGCCGCCACGATCCCTGCTCGACACTTCGCCGCTGCGCGACCTGCTCGTGCGCACCGTGCCCGTCGAGCAAATCCCGCGGGCGCTCGAAGCCGGGGCGTTGCGCGCCGTGGCGGTCGCGACCACGAGCTACGCGACCGGCCAGGGTGTCGCGTTCTACGATGCCGTGCGCGACATCGAGCCGTGGAGTCGCGTGTCGCGCTGCGGGCGGCGCCGGCCACTCGACCTCGACCTGCTGATGGCGAGCGCGGCGATCCCGTTCATCTTTCCGGCGGCGAACGTCGACGGTGCGTATTACGGCGACGGCGCGATGCGCCAGCTCGCGCCGCTGAGTCCGGCGATCCACCTCGGCGCGAATCGAATCCTCGTGATCGGCACGCGCGGCGCGCCGGCAGCCACGCCGCCCACGGCCGGCCGCGTGCAGGGGCCGCCGAGCCCCGGGCACCTGCTCGGCTTCGTGCTCGACTCGCTGTTCACGGATGGCCTCTCGATCGACCTCGAGCGCCTGCGGCAGATCAACCGGCTGATCGAAGCGCCCGGCGAGACCGGCCACCGGCCGATCCGTGCCACGGTGATCCAGCCGAGCGTCGACCCGACCACGCTGGCGAAGCGTCACGAGTTGGCACTTCCGCGCAGCCTGCGCGCGCTGCTGCGCTCGATCGGCGCGTTCGAGGCGCGCGGCGGCCTGCTCGTGAGTTACCTGTTGTTCGAGCGCGACTACACCTGCGAGCTCATGGAGGTCGGCTACGCCGACGCGCACGCCCAGCGCGCCGAGATCGAGCCCTACCTCGTTCGCCCGGCTGCGCTGGCGACCATCGCGGAAGCGCGCTGATCAGCGGAGCAGCAGCGTCCCGAGACCGAGCAGCGACGCGAAGCCGATCACGTCGGTGACGGTGGTGACGATGACGCCGCCGGCGACCGCGGGGTCGACGCCGAAGCGCTTGAGCCCGAGCGGCACGGCGACGCCGGCGAGCGCGGCTGCGAAAAGGTTCACGACCATTGCGGCGAAGATCACCGCGGCGATGCGCCAGTCGCGGAACCAGACGAATGCCACGGCCGCGACGACCGTGGCCCAGGCGAAGCCGTTGAGCATCGCGACGGCGATTTCCTTCGTGAACAGCCACTTCGCGTTCGCGCGCTCGACCTGGCCGAGCGCGAGGCCGCGCACGATCAGCGTCAGCGTCTGCGTCGCGGCGACGCCGCCCATGCTCGCGACGATCGGCATCAGGATCGCGAGCGCGACGATCTGCTGGATCGTCGCCTCGAACCGGCCCACGACCCACGCTGCGAGAAACGCAGTGATCAGGTTGATGCCGAGCCACACGCCGCGGCGGCGCGCACTCGGTACGACCGGCGCGAACATGTCCGCGTCCTCGTCGAGGCCGGCCATGCTCATGACCGAGTGCTCGGCCTCGTCGCGGATCACGTCGACGACGTCGTCGATCGTGATGCGCCCGAGCAGCCGTCCGTCGCCGGGCGCCACGACCGCCGCCGAGACTAGGTCGCGGTCCTGGAACAGGTTCGCCACCTCGATCGCCGGGGTCGCGGGCGGGATCCCCGCGACCTCGGTGTCCATCACCTCACCGACGGTTCGATCGGGGTCCTCGGTCAGCAGCCGCGTGACGTGCAGCACGCCGAGGTAGCGGTCGCTGCGATTGACCACGAAGAGCGCGTCCGTCCGGTCCGGGACCTCGCCACGCATGCGCAGGTAACGCAACACGGTTTCGAGGGTCACGTCGGGTCGCACGCTCACCGCGTCGGTGTTCATGAGACCGCCGGCCGTGTCTTCCTCGTACGCGAGCACCGAGTTCAGGCGTTCGCGATCCTGCGCATCGAGCGAGCGCAGGACCTGCTGGTTCACGGCCTCCGGCAGCTCGCGGAGCAGGCCGGCAAGGTCGTCGACCTCGAGACCCTCGGTCGCGGCGACGAGCTCCTCGGTCTCCATCTCGCGGATCAGGCCCGCGCGGACTTCCTCGTTGAGCTCGACGAGGACGTCGCCCTCGAGTTCCGGATCGACCAGCTCCCACACCAGCTCGCGTTGCGCGGGCGGCAGGGACTCGAGCAGCGACGCGATCTCCGCCGGGTGCATCGCGTTCACGTGCCGGTGCACCTGGCGCATCGTGCCCTGGTCGAGCGCGCGCTTGAGCGCCTCGAGGTGCGACGGACGACGGTGCTGGAGTTCGGCGCTCATGGGCGCCGCAATCGTAACGGAAAGTGAATAGTGAATAGTGACTAGTGACTGGTCGGAAAAGGGCGGCTGCACAGCCGCCTCTGTCTATTCACTAGTCACTGTTCACTAG
>JAJTCR010000292.1 GCA_021325695.1 Steroidobacteraceae bacterium
GCGTGCCGAGGCGGACCTGCTCGCGGCCGTCGCGCTGGGGCCCGTCGACGTGCTGGTCGCGCCACATCACGGCAGTGGCACCTCGTCGACACCGCAGTTCGTCGCGACGTGCCGGCCGAGCTGGGTCGTTTACGCGGCAGGACACCGCAACCGGTGGAACTTTCCCAACGCGCGCGTGGTCGGGCGCTACGACGCCATCGGCGCACGTGGACTTCGCACCAGCGCAAGCGGCGCGATCACGTTCCGCTTGCGACCGGGCCGGTCGCTCGAGCCACCGCGCGAATGGCGGCGCGAGCGGCCGAGGCCCTGGCGCGACCCCTGAAGCACGCCCGTCGCCGGGGCGAGGGGCATGCAGTATGATCCCGGTGCGTTTTCTGCCGCGCGCGGGGACTCAAGCGACTTCATGTTCGAGATCGTCAAGGCCGGCGGCCCCGTCATGCTGCCGCTCATCCTGTGCTCCATCCTCGCGGTCGCGATCGCGCTGGAGCGACTCTGGACGTTGCGTGGGCAGCGTGTCGTCCCCGAGGAACTCACCGACAAGGTGTGGCGCTGGGTCGAGAACCGCTCGCTCTCGGACAAGCAGATCATGGCGCTGCAGCAGCACTCGCCGCTCGGCAAGGTGCTGGCGGCCGGACTCGCCAACCGCCACCGTGACCGCGTGCTGATGATGGAAGCGATCGAGGACGCGGGCCGCCACGTCGCGCACGATCTCGAGCGGTACCTGGGGGCCCTGTCGACGATCGCGGCCATCTCGCCGCTGCTCGGCCTGCTCGGCACGGTCACCGGCATGATCCGCACGTTCAAGGCGATCACGGTCGCGGGCGTCGGCAACCCCTCCGCGATGGCGGGCGGCATCGCCGAGGCGCTGATCACGACGGCGGCCGGGCTCATCATCGCGATTCCCGCGCTGGTGGCGTACCGCTACCTGCGTGCGCGTGTCGACGGCCACGTGTTCGTGATGGAGAAGGAGTCGCTCAAGCTGGTCGCCGCGATCGACCGCGCGAGCGCCACTCGGCCCGCGGCCGCCGCGGAAATGGCGATGCTGTCGGGCGAGCCGGACCCGCAGGAAGCGGTCGCTTGAAGTTCCAGCAGCGCCGTCACGCCGACGAAGACCTCAACATGACGTCGCTGATCGACGTCGTGCTGCTGCTGCTGATCTTCTTCATGATGTCGACCAAGTTCATCGACGAGGCGCGGTTGCAGGTGCGCCTGCCCGAGGCCGGCATCCAGCCGGACGAGGCGGCCACGCGCCGGACCGTCGAGATCGAGGTGACCGCCGAGGGAGGGTACCGCGTCGGCGGCCGCGACCTCGTCAACAACAGTCCCGACACGCTGGCCACCGCGCTCTCGCGCGCGACGGGCGGCAACCGGGCCCAGGTGATCACGATCCGTGCCGATGGCCGTGCCGTGCACCAGTCGGTCGTGACGGCGATGGACGTCGCCGGGCGTCTCGGCTACCGCCAGATCAACATCGCCACGGTCCACGATGGGTCGCAAAGCCGATAAGCGCGTCGACCTGAAGATGCCGCCGGGGGCGCTGCACACCTACAGGCGCCTGCTTCGCTACCTGAAGCCGCACAAGGCCATGTTCGCGGTGGGCGTGCTCGGCATGACGATGTTCGCGGCGACCGATGCGGGCTGGGCGGCCTTCGTGCGCTTCTTCCTGGACGGCACGTTCGTCGAGAAGGACCCGCGCATGGTCTGGCTGGTGCCGGTCGCGCTGGTGGGGCTGTTCATCCTGCGCGGCCTGGGCGACTTCATGCAGACGTACTGCCCGGGGTACGTCGGCCGCCGCATCGTCAAGACGCTGCGCGGCCAGATCTTCGATCGGTACGTGCACCTGCCCGTGTCGTATTTCGACCGCAACGCCTCCGGCGTGCTGCTGTCGAAGCTCACCTACAACACGGAACAGGTCGCCAACGCGACCACCGAGTCGGTCACGGTGTTCATCCGCGACTCGCTGACGATCCTCGGTCTGATCGGCTACCTGCTGTACCTGAACCCGAAGCTGACACTGTTCAGCCTGATCATCGGTCCGCTGATCGCGGTCCTGATCCGGCGCATCAACCTGCTGTTCCGCCGCTACAGCCGCCGCATCCAGAACTCGATGGGCGACGTCACGCGCGTCGCCAAGGAGGCGATCGAGGCGCCGCGCGTGATCCGCGTGTTCAACGCGCAGGACTACGAGGCGCGCATGTTCGACGAAGTGATCGAGCACAACCGGCGCTCGCACATGAAGCTCATGATGACCAAGGGCCTGAGCAACCCGATCGTGCAGACGATCGCCGCCACCGGCCTCGCAGGAGTGCTGTACCTCGCCACGGTGGATGCGATCGCGGGCCGCATGTCGGTGGGCGAATTCACGTCGTTCATCGCCGCGCTGATGTTGATCACGGCGCCGCTGCGCCGGCTCGTCAACGTCGCCGGGCCCCTGCAGCAGGGCATCGCGGCGGCGCAGAGCATCTTCGAGATCCTGGACACGCCGCCGGAACACCCGGGTGGACAGCATCGCGTGCCGCGGGCGCGCGGCGAAATCCAGTATCGCGACGTCGGATTCCAGTACCCGTCGTCGGCGGACCCGGTGCTGCACGGCATCGGGTTCGAGGCCAGGCAGGGCGAGACCGTCGCGATCGTCGGGAGGTCGGGCAGCGGCAAGTCCACGCTCGTGGGACTGCTGCCGAGGTTCTACGACGCGACGAGCGGGCAGGTGCTGGTCGACGGGGTCGACGTGCGCGAGTTTTCGCTCGACGCGCTGCGTGCGCAGATGAGCCTGGTCAGCCAGGACGTCGTGCTGTTCAACGACACCATCCGCAGCAACATCGCGTTCGGTCACCCGGCCGACGACGCGCAGATCGAGGCCGCCGCGCGCGCCGCTCGTGTCACCGAGTTCTCGGAGCAGTACCCGCTCGGACTCGAGACGGTCGTCGGCGATCGCGGCGCATTGCTCTCGGGCGGGCAGCGCCAGCGCATCGCGATCGCCCGCGCGCTCCTGCGCAACACGCCGATCCTGATCCTGGACGAGGCGACTTCGGCGCTGGACACCGAGCTCGAACGCCAGATCCAGGGGCAGCTCGAGGCGCTGATGGCCAACCGGACGACACTCGTAATCGCACATCGACTCTCCACGGTCGAGAAGGCCGATCGGATACTCGTCATGGACGCGGGCAGGGTGATCGAGTCCGGCACGCACCAGGAATTGCTCGCGCACGGCGGCCAGTACGCCGTGCTGCATCGACTGCAGTTCAGCGAATAGGCCCGTAGTGTCGATCGACACGGCGTTGCAGCGACTCTGGTACGGGCCGGCGTGGCGCAGCATGCCGCTCTGGCCGCTCGCGCTGCTGTTTCGGTTCGGCGTCGCGTTGCGGGCGCAAGCGTTTCGCACCGGCGTGCTGCGCACGCAAGAAGCAGGCGTGCCCGTCATCGTCGTGGGCAACGTGACGGTTGGCGGCACTGGCAAGACACCGGTCGCGGCGTGGGTCGCCAGGTTGCTCACGGTGCGCGGACGACGGGTCGGTGTCGTGCTCCGGGGCTACGGTGGGGACCCCAGGCGCGACGCTCGCATCGTAGGATTGTCGGACAATCCGTCCGAGGTCGGGGACGAAGCGCTG
>JAJTCR010000293.1 GCA_021325695.1 Steroidobacteraceae bacterium
CAGTACGAACGACACGAGCAGCATCGAGAAGCCGAGCGCGGCCGCGCCGTCGTAGTCGAACTGCTCGAGCTTGATCACGATCAGCAGCGGCGTGATCTCGGTCTTGAGCGGCAGGTTCCCGGAGATGAAGACCACCGAACCGTACTCGCCGACGCCACGCGCGAACGCCATCGTGAAGCCGGTGACGAGCGCCGGCAGCACGGCCGGCAGCACGATGCGGCGGAAGACGTAGAACGGGCCGGCGCCGAGCGTCTCCGCCGCTTCCTCCAGGTCGCGCTGGACCTCGATCAGGGCCGGCTGCACCGAGCGCACCACGAAGGGCAGGCCGATCAGCGTGAGCGCGACGACCACGCCGAGCCAGGTGTAGGCGACCTGCACGCCGAGCCACTCCTGCAGCCGCACGCCCAGCCAGCCCGTCGGCGAGAAGACGGTCGCGAGCGCGATGCCCGACACCGCCGTCGGCAGTGCGAATGGCAGGTCGATCAGCGCGTCGACCAGGCGTCGACCGGGAAACTGATAACGCACGAGCGACCACGCGACGATGAAGCCGAAGAACGCGTTGATGCACGCGGCCACGAGCGCCGCGCCGAAGCTCAGCCGGTACGAAGCGACCGCGCGCTCGTCGAGCACGGTCGCGAGGAAGTCGGACCACGTCATCGACGTGGTCCTGAAGATCAGTGCCGCGAGCGGCAGCAACACGAGCGCGCTCAGGAAGAACGTCGTGAAACCGAGCGTCAGGCCGAAGCCCGGCAGGATGCTCGGCTGCCGGAACCAGGACGTGGCCACGACCTCAGGCCTCCACCGGCGATTCGAGCCGCGCCGAGTTCACGATCAGCACCGGTCGCGCTGGATCGCCCTCGAGCACGGACGCGAGCCAGTCCCAGCGGATCGCGTCGGGATCGGAGGTGCCGAGCACCAGCATGCTGTTCTCGGACGTGGCCAGTTCGCGCTGCAGTTCCTCGGTCACGTTGCCGGGGCGCATTTCGGTCCGCATGTCGAGCCCGTGCTCGTTGAGCGCGCTCGAACGCGCGTCGAGCAGGTCGCGCATGTGCGCCGCTCGCTCGGCCTCGAGCGACACGGTCGGGTGGATCACGAGATAGACGGCCTCGGCCGCGACGTGACGCAGCAGGCTCGCGGCCACGGCGAGCGTGGCGCGACGCGAGCCCGCATCGAGCGTGTGGATCACGACGTGGTGCGGCAGGGGTGCGCTCGGGGGCAGGCAGAGCAACTGCGTGGCGCCGTTGCGCAATTGCCAGCGCGCGATCTCCGCGCTGCCGGGCCCCGTGGCCAGCACGGGCATGCCGGGTGGCGCGCGATGCCCGTTGCCGACCTGGCGCCCGATCCGCGTCTGCATGCGCGCGCCGAGTGTCGACAGCAACGGCGAATCCACGAGTTGACCGGCGTCGGCATCGTTCGCGCCGACCGCGGTGAAGCTCGAAATGGGCGTCGGCAGCACGTGGATCCGGCGCGCCCCCACCGCCACGCGCCGGCCGAGCGTAACCGGGAACTGGCGCTGTTCGGGCAACGTCCTCGAGACCTCGAGCAGCGAGCCGAGTTTCGGGTTGCTGCCTCCGGGCGCGACCGGCACGGGCCCGTCGCTCGCCATGCGCACGCGCAGTCGTTCGACCGCGCCGCCGAACAACGCTTCCTCGACGACGCCGTGACCGACGAAGTTCGACCGGACCTGGGCTTCGTCCGCCGCCAGTTCGACCTCCTCCGGACGCAGCACTGCGACGACCTCGTGCGGTCGGTCGGTGCCCCGCGCGTCGAACCGGACACCGCGTGAGGTCCGGTACCCGAGCAGCAAGTTCGCTGCACCGAGAAAGGTCGAGACGAATCGCGTTGCAGGGCGCGTGTACAGGTCGTCGGGGCGCCCGCATTCGAGCAGGCGGCCCTGGTGCATCACGCCGATGCGATCGGCCAGCGCGAACGCCTCCTCCTGGTCGTGCGTGACCAGGATCGTGGTGATCTTCAGTTCGCGCTGGATCTCGCGGATCGTGCGGCGCAGTTCCTCACGGATCTTCGCGTCGAGCGCGCCGAAAGGCTCGTCCATCAGCAGCACTTCGGGCCGATGCGCCAGTGCGCGCGCCACCGCGACACGCTGCTGCTGTCCGCCGGACAGCTGGGCGGGCAGCCGGTCGTCCATGCCCTGGAGCGCCACGAGCTCGAGCAGTTCCTTGCGACGCGCGCGACGCTCCATTGCCCTGACCTTGCGCACGCGCAGCGCGAACTCGATGTTGTCGCCGATCGACATGTGACGGAACAGCGCGTAGTGCTGGAACACGAACCCGACCTGGCGCTGCCGCGCGGTCAGGTGCGTAACGTCCTTGCCGTGCAACGAGATGCGGCCATGATCGATTTCGGTCAGGCCGGCGATCGCGCGCAGCAGCGTGCTTTTGCCGCTTCCGCTCGGCCCGAGCAGCACGAGGAATTCACCCGGCCGGACGTTCAACGAGACGTCGTTGACGACCGGTACGCCTTGGTACCGTTTGGTGACCTGGTCGAGCGCGATGGACATGCGAGGTAGGCGAATTCGAGTGGTTGGCGGCATCGTAGGGTGGCGCGGTGACGGCGTCAGTCGCGCCCCGGTGACAAACCGGTGACAAGCGAGGCGGGCAGTGGAGGATCATTCCCAACCTCGCGTCGGTGGTGTCCTGCAGGCGCGCGGTTCAGGGACTGAGTCATCGGCACCTTTCGATTACGATGCAGGAAAAGAAACACGGTCGTCCGCTCCCTCTTCCCAACCACCTTTGAACCGTTTGCCGCAGCCATGGCCCTGCCCAACTACGAAAAACTCGGCGCCTTCTACCTCGGCCGCGAATACGACCCGGCCACGCAGCAACTCGGGGCGGAGGTCCTGTACGACTCGCGCGACCTGACGACGCACGCGGTGTGCATCGGCATGACCGGCAGCGGCAAGACGGGCCTCTGCGTATCGCTGCTCGAGGAGGCCGCGCTCGACGGCATCCCCTCGATCGCCATCGACCCCAAGGGCGACATCGCGAACCTGGCTCTCACGTTCCCCGACCTGCGCACGGAGGACTTCCGGCCGTGGGTCGATCCCGGCGAAGCCTCGCGCAAGGGCCAGAGCGTCGACGAGTACGCGGCGGCGACGGCCGCGAGTTGGCGCAAGGGGCTCGCCGAGTGGGGCGAGGACGGGGCGCGAATCCAGCGCCTGCGCGACGCGGCGAGCGTCACGATCTACACGCCCGGCTCCACTGCGGGTCGCCCGCTGTCGATCCTGCGGTCGTTCGCGGCGCCCGATGCGACCGTAGCGATGGATGCCACTGCATTGAAGGAGCGCATCGGGTCTGCGGTCGCGGGCCTGCTCGGACTGCTCGGCATAGAGGCCGACCCGATCAGGAGTCGCGAGTACATACTGCTCTGCGCGCTGCTCGACGCCGTCTGGCGCAAGGGCGAGGGCCTCGACCTGGCCGCGCTCATACGCTCGGTGCAGAAGCCGCCGTTCGACCACGTCGGCGTGTTCGACCTCGAGAGCTTCTACCCGCCGAAGGAACGCACGGACCTCGCGCTGCGCATCAACGGCTTGCTCGCCTCACCGGGGTTCGAGGCCTGGCTGCAGGGCGACCCACTCGACGTCCAGTCTC
>JAJTCR010000294.1 GCA_021325695.1 Steroidobacteraceae bacterium
ATCCCAAGGCCGCGGAGTGGCTCGCCTCGCGCGTCCACGCGCCGGTGGTCACGCTGCCGTTCTCGGTCGGCGGGACGCCGGGGGCGAAGGACCTGTTCGGGCTGTTCGACGATACGCTCGCACGGCTGCTCGCCGTCGCGCCGACGAAGGGGCAGCCGTGAACGAGACCTTCGCGGAGATCGGCATTCTGGGGCCCGCGCTCGTCGCCGGCCTGGTCGTGGTGCTCTCGCACGTGCCGCTGGGCCAGCAGGTGCTGCGACGCGGGATCGTGTTCATCGACCTCGCGATCGCGCAGGTGGCCGGGCTCGGCGTGATCGCGGCGCAGTCCGCCGGCCTCGACCTGCATGGCTGGAAGACGCAGGTCGCCGCGGTCGTCGCGGCGTTGCTCGGCGCAGTGCTGCTCACGTGGACGGAGCGCAAACGCCCCGAGGTGCAGGAAGCGTTGATCGGCGTATCGGCGTGCTGTTCGTGCTCGCGTCGACCGCGCAGATCCTGCTGCTCGCCAACGATCCCCACGGCGGCGAGGCGCTCAAGGACCTGCTGGCCGGACAGATCCTCTGGGTCTCGACGGAACAACTGGTGCGGGCCGCGGCGTTGACGGCGCTGTTCCTCGCCGTCTGGTTCCGCTTCCGCGCGTCGCTCGGCACGGTCGGGTTCTACGTCGTGTTCTCGGTCATGGTGACGACGTCGGTGCAGCTGGTCGGCGTCTACCTCGTGTTCACGACGCTGATCGTGCCGGCGCTCGCGGTGTACCGACACGCGCACGGCCGTCAGCTCTGGCTCGGGTATGCGCTCGCGTTCGGCGCTTACGTCGTGGGCCTCGGCGTGTCGCTGCTCACGGACCTGCCGTCGAGCCCGGTGATCGTCTGGGCGATGGCGCTGCTCGGCATCGTGGTGCACCTGACCGCGCTCAACGGTAACGGGAACGCGTTGCGGGAGCCGGCGTAGACGGGCGCCGGGCGGGCTACCGGTCCCCGGGCGCCGGACCCGAATGACTTTCCGTGGCTCCGAAAACCGACATGTCACCGGGCCCAGGATCCCGGATCGGACGCAAGTCTCGAAGGCAGACCGTGCTCCGGCGACGGCGCTACAGCCGCGCCGCGAGCCGCGACCCTTGGTCGATGGCGTGCTTGGCGTCGAGCTCCGCGGCCACGTCGGCGCCGCCGATCACGTGCACGCGACGACCGGCCGCGCGCAACGGCGCGTCGAGGTCGCGCACCGATTCCTGTCCGGCGCACAGCACGACCGTGTCGACCTCGAACACGGTCGGCTGCGTGCGCGCCTCGCCGAAGCTCACGTGCAGGCCGCGCTCGTCGATGCGCTCGTAGCGGACGTCGCCGATCATCTCGACGCGCTTCATCTTGAGCGACGCGCGATGAATCCAGCCGGTGGTCTTGCCGAGGTCCTTGCCGAGCGGCGTCGACTTGCGTTGCAGCAGGTAGACCTTGCGTGCGGCCGGCTCGATCTGAGGCGCCGCGAGCCCGCCGCGCGCGAGCTCCGGGTCCGTGACGCCCCATTCGCGCTGCCAGAGTTCCACGTCGAGCGAGGGCGAGTGGGCGCCGGTGACCAGGTACTCGGCGACGTCGAAGCCGATGCCGCCCGCGCCGACGACCGCGACGCGCGCGCCGATCGGCCGGCGGCCGAGCAACGCCTCGGCATAGTCGAGCACGCGACCGGAAGCACGGTGCTCGTCGGCGCCGGGGATCGCCGGGTCGCGCGCCACCACGCCCGTCGACAGGACGATCTCGTCGTGGGTGCCGTCGAGCAGCGACGCGACCGTCGCGCGCGTGCCCAGGTGCAGGCGCACGCCGGTGACCTCGAGCCGGCGCCGGAAGTACCGCAGCGTCTCGCGGAACTCCTCCTTGCCCGGCACGCGCAAGGCGAGGTTGAACTGGCCGCCGATGTCGTCACCGGCCTCGAACAGGTCGACGGCGTGACCGCGCCCGGCCAGCACCGTGGCACACGCAAGCCCGGCCGGGCCAGCGCCGACCACGGCGATGCGTTTGCGCGAGGGGGCGCGTGCGTAGCGCAGCTCGGTTTCGTGGCCGGCGCGCGGGTTCACGAGGCAGGACGCGACCTTGCGCTGGAACACGTGGTCGAGGCAGGCCTGGTTGCAGGCGATGCAGGTGTTGATCTCGTCGGCCCGTCCGCTCGCGGCCTTCGCGACGAAGTCCGGGTCGGCGAGCAGCGGCCGGGCCATCGAGACCATGTCGGCCGCGCCCTCGGCGAGCAGCCGCTCGGCCACGTCGGGCGTGTTGATCCGATTGGTCGTGCAGAGCGGGATCGCGACCTGGCCCTTGAGCTTGCGCGTGACCCACGCGAACGCCGCGCGCGGCACCGACGTGGCGATCGTCGGGATGCGTGCCTCGTGCCAGCCGATGCCGGTGTTGATGATCGTGGCGCCGGCACGCTCGACGGCCTGCGCGAGCTGCACGACCTCGTTCCAGTCGCTGCCGTCCGGCACGAGGTCGAGCATCGACAGCCGGTACACGAGGATGAAATCGGGCCCGACCGCCTCGCGCGTGCGCGTGACGATCTCCACCGGCAGCCGCATGCGGTTGGCGTAGCTGCCGCCCCACGCGTCGTCGCGACGGTTCACGTGCTCGACCAGGAACTGGTTGATGAAGTACCCCTCCGAACCCATGATCTCGACGCCGTCGTAGCCGGCCTCGCGCGCCAGCACGGCGCAGCGCACGAACGCGCGGATCTGACGTTCGATGCCGCGCGCGCCCAGTGCCCGGGGCATGAACGGCGAAATCGGGGACCTCAGCCGTGACGCCGACACCGCGAGCGGGTGATAGCCGTAGCGTCCGGTGTGCAGGATCTGCAGTGCGACGTGGCCGCCCTCGGCGTGCACGGCCCGCGTGATCGGTGCGTGTTTCGCGGCGGTGCCGCGCGTCGTCAGCCGGCCCGAAAACGGCGCCGCCCAGCCTTCGACGTTCGGCGCGAACCCACCGGTGACGATCAGCCCGACCTGACCGCGCGCACGCTCGGCGAAATACGCCTCGAGCCGCGGGAAGTGCTTCGGGTCGTCCTCGAGCCCGGTGTGCATCGAGCCCATCAGCACGCGGTTGCGCAGGCGGACGAACCCGAGGTCGAGCGGGGCGAGCAGGTGCGGAAAGGCCGAGTGCATCGACGGACCCTCGCGGGCTTTTATTCTGGTGGGCGCGGGGCGTGGCCCGGTCGCTCAGAGCAACAGGCGTCCGACGTAATACGCGACCGCCGCCATCAGCGCTGCGGCCGGCATGGTCACGATCCAGGCGACGACGATGTTGCCCGCCACGCCCCAGTGCACGGCACGCGCCCGGTGCGCCGAGCCGACGCCGACGATCGCACCGGTGATCGTGTGCGTCGTGGACACGGGGATGCCGAGGCTCGTCGCCAGGAACAGCGTGATCGCGCCGCCCGTTTCTGCGGCGAAGCCGCCGACCGGGCGCAGCTTGGTGATCTTCTGGCCCATCGTCCTCACGATGCGCCAGCCGCCGAACATCGTGCCGAGGGCGATCGCGACGTAGCAGCTCACGATGACCCAGTTCGGCGGCATCGTCGCGTTGGGCGAGGTGACCCCGGCCGCGATCAGCAACAGCCAGATGATGCCCATGGTCTTCTGCGCGTCGTTGCTGCCGTGGCCGATGCTGTACGCGGCGGACGACACGAGCTGCAGCCGACGGAACCACCGGTCGACGCGCCTCGGTGCGGCCCGCAGGCAGGCCCAGGACACGGCGATCATCAGCAGCGCGCCGAGCGTCATGCCGAGCAGCGGTGAGATGAAGATGAACGTGACGGTCTTGAAAATGCCCTTGGCCACCAGGGGATCGGTCCCCGCCTTGGCGAGCGTGGCGCCGATCAAGCCGCCGATCAGCGCGTGCGACGAACTCGACGGAATGCCGTAGTACCAGGTGAT
>JAJTCR010000295.1 GCA_021325695.1 Steroidobacteraceae bacterium
CCCGCCCGAGTCCTCGTCGTCGACGACGAAGTTCGCGCCCTGCGGCTGATGTCGCGCGTGCTCGGCAGCAGCGCGATCGCCTGCAAGACCGCCGAATCGGCGGCGGAGGCGCTGAACCTGCTCAAGGTCATGCCGGAGATCGACGTGGTCGTCAGCGACATCTACATGCCGACGACCGACGGCATCGAGTTCCTCGGCACGGTGCGCCGCGACTTCGCCGACCGGCCGTGGCTGCAATTGCTGCTCGTGACCGGGCAGGCCTCCCTCGAGACGGCCGTGGCGGCCATGCGGCTCGAGGCGAGCGACTACCTGTTCAAGCCGATCGAACCGAAGACCCTGCGGGAAGCGGTCCAGCACGCGCTGACACGCGCCGAGAGCATCCGCAAGGTGCGCGCGATGACGGGGGACTCCCCCGGGGCGCACGAATTGCAGCAGATCGCCGACACCGCCAAGGCCCTCGCCGAGGACATGCGTCGCACGATCGATAGCGATTCGACGGGGCGGCGCGAAGGTCCGGTGGGGCAGGGCGCTCCGGCGCGACCGGAGGACACCAGCCTGCGCACCCTCAAGCTGTTGCAGAAGCTGCAGGAGGCGCGCTCGAGCATCTTCGGCGAGGCCGTCATGCCCGAGCCCGCCTGGGAGATGCTGGCGGAGCTGATGCGGGCGCGGCTCGCCGGGCAACACCTGTCGGTCACCAGCCTCGCCCTGTCGTCGAAGAGTCCCATGACGACGGCGTTGCGACGGATCGAGGACCTGATCCAGGGCGGCCTCGCCGCCCGGATGCCCGATCCGGCCGACCGCCGGCGCACCTACGTCGAGCTCACGCCGGAAGGCATGGCACGGATGCAGCTGTTCCTGGAAGGGTTTGCGCGCACGGCCCTGGTCTCGAACTGAGGAAACGCCCGCATGCCCCACGGCCTCACCGACGCCGAAGTCCCCGAAGTGCGCAGGCTCCTGCACGACGTCAATGACGAATTGTCCATCGCCGTGCTGCAGCTCGAGATGATGCTCGAGTCCGGGTCCATCGAAGCGCAGTCGCGCGAATCCCTCGAGGAGTCGCTGGACGCCTGTCGCCGTGCGGCGGAGAGCCTCAAGCAGGTCTGGATCATCCTCGGCCCGCGGCACCAGCCATGAACGCTCGCCACGCCGCCGCGATCCTCGCAGCGCTGGCCGCGGGTGTCGCGCATGCGCAGTCGACGCCGGCTCCGGCGTCGGCGTCCAGCAAGCCGCGCACGACCAGCGAAGTGCTCGCCGCGACGACCGCGGCCGACTGGCGACAGCTCGACCCTGAGAACACGCTGTACCTGCAGCTGCCGGCCGGCCGCGTCGTGATCGAGCTGGCGCCGGCGTTTGCGCCGCTGCATGGGGCCAACCTGCGCACGCTGGTGCGGCAGAAGTATTTCGACGGCCTCGCGATCATTCGCTCGCAGGACAATTTCGTCGTGCAGTGGGGCGATCCGGCGGAAAAGTCGCGGCCGCTCGGCGCCGCCCAGGCCAAGGTTCCCCCCGAATTCACGGTCCGGCTGGGGCCCGCGATTCCGTTCGAACCGATCCCCGACCGCGACGGCTACGCGCCCGAGGTCGGCTTCGTGCAGGGATTCCCAGCCGCTCGCGACACGACACGCGGCGAGGCGTGGCTCACGCACTGCTACGGCATGGTCGGCGCCGGCCGGGGCAATGAGCCCGACAGCGGCAACGGCTCCGAACTCTACGTGGTCACCGGACACGCGCCCCGTCAGCTCGATCGCAACATCGCGCTGGTCGGGCGGGTCGTGCAGGGCATGGAACTGCTGTCGACGCTGCCGCGGGGTTCGGGTCCGCTCGGGTTCTACGAAAGACCCGAACAGCACGTGCCCCTGACGAGCATCCGTCTCGTAGCCGACCTGCCCGCAGCCGAGCGCGTGCCGCTCGAAGTGCTGCGCACCGACACCGCCAGTTTCCGCGCCCTCGTCGAGGCGAGGCGCAACCGCCGGGACGACTGGTATCTCGTTCCGGCGGGCCACGTCGACATCTGCAACATACCGATCGTCGCACGCACGCCGCCCTGAGCGACGAGGCGCCGCGCGAGGCAGAGCATCACATCGGGGGAACGACCATGGACCGTTTCTGGCTCAAGCACTACCCGCCGGGCGTCCCGCACGACGTGGACGTTTCGCAGTACTCGTCGCTCGTCCAGCTGCTGGACGAGGGCTTCCGCAAGCACGCGACGCGAAACGCGTACGCGTACATGGACAAGTTCTTCACGTTCGCCGACGTGGACCGCTACTCGGCGGCCTTCGGCTCCTGGCTGCAATCACGCGGGCTCGCCCGCGGCGCGCGCGTCGCGCTGATGATGCCCAACGTCGTGCAGTACCCGATCGCGGTCGCCGGCGTGCTGCGCGCGGGATACGTCGTCGTCAACGTGAACCCGCTGTACACGCCGCGCGAACTCGAGCACCAGCTCAAGGACTCGGCCGCCGAGGCGATCGTGATCCTCGAGAACTTCGCCTCGACGCTGCAGCAGGTCGTCGCGAAGACCGCCGTGAAGCACGTGGTCGTCGCTTCGCTCGGCGACATGCTCGGCTTTCCCAAGGGCGCGATCGTCAATTACACGGTGCGCAAGTTGCGCAAGATGGTGCCCGCCTACTCGCTGCCCGGCCACGTCCGCTTCACCGACGCGATCGACGCCGGCGCGCGCCGCAAGCTCGAGCCCGTGCAGGTCGGGCCGCACGATATCGCGTTCCTGCAGTACACCGGTGGCACGACGGGCGTCTCGAAGGGCGCGATGCTCACGCATCGCAACCTGATAGCGAACGTGCTGCAGATGGAAGCCTGGATCGTGCCGGCGCTCCACGACACGTCGCGCGGACCGGTACCCGAGCAGTTCGTCTACATCTGCGCGCTGCCGCTGTACCACGTGTTCGCGCTGGTCGTGAACTGCCTGTTCGGCGTGCGGATCGGCACCCTCAACGTGCTGATCACGAACCCGCGCGACATGGACGGTTTCGTCAAGGACCTCGCGAAGTACAAGTTCAACGTGCTGCCGGGCGTCAACACGCTCTACAACGCTCTCTGTGAGAACGAGGCATTCCGCAAGCTCGACTTCTCGAGCCTGCGCGTCGCGAACGGCGGTGGCATGGCGGTGCAGAAGGCGGTCTCGGACAAGTGGCAGTCGATCACCGGGTTGCCGATCATCGAGGGTTACGGGTTGTCGGAGACCTCGCCCGTCGCGACCTGCAACCCGCTCTCCAACACCGAGTACACCGGCACGATCGGGTTGCCATTCCCGAACACCGAGATCCTGATCCTCGACGATGCCGGGCAGCCGGTGCCAGTCGGACAGCCGGGCGAGATCGCGATCCGCGGGCCGCAGGTCATGGCGGGTTACTGGAACCGGCCGGACGAGACCGAGAAGGTGATGACCCCCGACGGTTTCTTCAAGTCGGGTGACGTCGGCGTGATGGACGAGCGCGGCTACATCCGCATCGTCGATCGCAAGAAGGACATGATCCTCGTCTCGGGCTTCAACGTGTATCCCAACGAGATCGAGTCGGTGGTCGCGTCGCACCCCGGCGTCGTCGAGTGCGCCGCGGTCGGCGTGCCGGACGAGCGGTCGG
>JAJTCR010000006.1 GCA_021325695.1 Steroidobacteraceae bacterium
CTGCTGCCGAGTTCTTCCTTGGTGAGTTTCTGGCCGGCCGCCGCGACGACCGGCGGCCCCGCGACGAACATCTGCGCCTGGCCTCGCACCAGCACGCAGTAGTGGCTCGCCACGGTTTTCGCCGCGCCGAAGCCCGCAATCGGCCCGAGCCCGAGGCTCACCACCGGCACGGTCGCCAGGTTGCGCACCATGAATTCCCAGCCGGGCAGGTAGGGCACGTACGTGTAGCCGAGCGACTCGAGCGACTTCACCGAGCCCCCGCCGCCGCTGCCCTCCACGAGGCGAACCAGGGGCAGGCGCAGGTCGTGCGCCATCTGCTCCGCCGCGACCTGCTTCTCGATGATCGACGCGTCCGAGGCGCCGCCCCGCACCGTGAAGTCGTCGCCGGCGACCACGACGTTGCGGCGCGCGATGCGACCGCGCCCGAAGACGAAGTTGGTCGGCGTGAACGTCACGAGCGCACCGGACTCGTCGTAGCCGGCCGCGCCGGTGATGGATCCGATCTCGCGGAAGCTGCCGGGGTCGAGCAGCGCGTCGATCCGTTCGCGCACCGTGAGGCGACCGGCCTTGTGCTGCCTGGCCACCTTCTCCTCACCACCCATTTCGCGCCCGAGCGCCTGGCGCTGTCGCAGCTCCTCGATCTCCTTGTCCCAGCTCATTTCCCCTCACCGGGACGGGTCGATCCCGTCACTTGCATAATTAAACCGACGACGACATCCTAGCAGGATGGACGATCCGCGCAGGATTCCGACGCGAGCCGAATGCGTGGTCGGCGAGTTGCTGCGACGCTGGGCCCGCGAACGCCCGGCGCACCCGTTCCTCGAGTTCGAGGACGGCACGGCGTGGTCGTTCGTCGAGACGCTCGATCGCGTACAACGGGCCGCCGGCGCGCTGCACAGGCTCGGCGTCCGCCAAGGGTCGCACGTGCTCGGCTGGATGCCCAACCGGCGCGAAGCCGTGCTCGGCTGGCTCGCCGCCAATTATCTCGGCGCGGTGCACGTCCCGCTCAACACGGGCTATCGCGGCCGCCTGCTGCAGCACGCCATCGACCTCTCCGGGGCCACGGTGCTGCTCGCCGACGCCAGCCTGTGGCCGCGACTCGCGGAAATCGCCCCCGCCCGGCTGCGCGACGTGATCGTGGTCGGCGGTTCGCCGCCGGACGCGACGCCATTGCGCTGCCACCCGGCATCGATCCTCGAGGGGCAGGCACGTGCCGAACCCGAACGCCCGGTCGAGCCGTGGGACCCGATTTACCTGATGCTGACCTCGGGTACGACCGGTCCTTCGAAAGCCGTGATCTGCACCTACGTGCAGGCGTGGTGCGGTGCGGCCATGGGCATGGATTATTTCGACGCACAGGACCGCCTGCTCGCGAACCTGCCGTTGTTCCACGTGAGCGGCGCGGGCGCGGTGCTCGACCGGCTGACCAAGGGCGGCACGTGCGTGCTCGTCGACGGGTTCAGTGCGACGAGTTTCTGGCCTACGGTGCGTCGCTTTCGCATCACCGGCGCCTGCCTGGTGGGCGCCATGACGCAGTTCCTGCTGCGCCAGCCGCCGGGTCCGGACGACCGCACTCACACGTTGCGCAACGTCGTGACGGTGCCCTGGAACGAGGACTCGAAAGCCGTGGCGGAGCGTTACGGCCTGCTGATGCGCACGGCGTTCAACATGACCGAAACGGCCGTGCCGATCCGCTCCGCCGCCAACCCCGCGGCGCTGGGCACCTGCGGCCAGGCACGCGACGGGGTCGAAGCGCGCGTGGTCGATGCGCACGACATCGAAGTGCCCCACGGCCAGGTCGGCGAACTGATCCTGCGCACGTCGCGTCCCTGGGAACTCACGCCTGGCTACTTCGGCAACCCGGCGGCGACGGCTGCCGCCTGGCGCAACGGCTGGTTCCACACCGGCGACGCGTTCCGACGCGACGCGGAAGGCAACTTCTACTTCGTAGACCGACTCAAGGACTCGATCCGTCGTCGCGGCGAGAACATTTCGTCGTTCGAGGTGGAGGCCGAGGCGCTGTGCCATGCGGCCGTGCTCGAGGCTGCGGCGATCGCAGTACCGAGCGACGATGCCGAGGACGAGGTGATGCTCATCGTCACGCTGGACCAGTCGCAAGGGTTCGATCCGGCCGAACTGCTGCAATTCCTCGAGCCGCGCATGGCGCACTACATGCTGCCGCGCTACGTGCGCGTGGTGGAGTCGATGCCGAAGACGCCGACCGCCAAGATCGAGAAGCATCGCCTGCGCGCCGAGGGCGTCACCGCCGGGACCTGGGACCGCGAGGCCCACGGCATCACGGTGCGCGCGGGACGCCTGCACCTGAAACCCACGGCCGGCGCAGCGGCGTCGGCCCATCGCTGACGCATTTCGCAACGTACATGGCCAGGATCCACGCATGGCGATACACCTGATCGGCGGCTACCAGACGGATTTCGCGCGCGTCTGGTCGCGCGAAGGCCTCGACTACACCGACATGATGCGCGAAGCCATCGACGGCGCGCTCGAATCCTGCCGGCTCGACGCCGACGAGATCGACACGATCCACGTCGGCAATGCCTTCGGCGAGCTGTACCGGGGCCAGGGCCACCTTGCCGCGATGGTGGCGCAAATCAAGCCGGAACTGTTCGGCAAGCCCGCGATGCGGCACGAGGCGGCCTGCGCCTCGAGCTCCCTCGGCGTGCTCTCGGCGTCGGCCGAAATCGAGGCGGGAAGGTACGACTGCATCCTCGTGCTCGGCGTCGAGGAAGAGAAGAACCTGCCGGGCGACCAGGCCTCGCAGGTCCAGAACGCCGCATCGTGGCAGGGGCGCGAAGGGCTCGACTGCAAGTTCGTCTGGCCCGCGGTCTTCGGTCGCATCGCGATGGAGTACGAGTCGCGCTACGGACTCGACCGGCGTCACCTCAACCGCATCGCCGAAATCAACATGGGCAACGCGAAACGCAATCCGCACGCCCAGACCCGCAACTGGAGCTTCCGGGCCGAGACGTTCACCGATGACGACCAGTACAACCCCGTGATCGAGCCCGGCACGCGCCGCCAGGATTGCGGCCAGATCACCGACGGGGCCGTCGCGGTCGTGCTCTGCTCGGACGCGTTCATGGCGCGCTACGCAGCACGACGCGGCGCGCGGGTCGACGATTTTCCGCGCATCCTCGGCTGGGGCCACACCAACGCGGGCATCCGCTTCCAGGACAAGCTCGAACGCGGCCGCGGCGCGACGTACATGTTCCCGCACGTGCGCAAGGCCATCGAGGATGCGTGGCGGCGCGCCGGCATCGCCGGCGTCGAGGCGCTCGACGGCATCGAGACGCACGACTGCTTCACGTCCACCGAGTACATGGCGATCGACCACTTCGGCCTCGTGCCGCCCGGGCAAAGCTGGCAGGCGGTCGAGGACCGCACCATCGAACTCGGCGGCCGCTGTCCCGTGAATCCGTCGGGCGGCCTGATCGGGGTCGGTCACCCGGTGGGCGCGACGGGCGCTCGCATGCTGCTCGACGCGGGGCGGCAGGTCACCGGCACGGCCGGCGAGTACCAGGTCGAAGGGGCGAACACGTTCGGCACTCTCAACATCGGCGGCTCGCTCGGCACGGTCGTGAGCCTGGTCGTCGGGCGTGGCGCCTGAGGTCCGCCGCATGCACGCATACGTGTACGACGCGCTGAGGACGCCCCGTGGCAAGGCCCGCGCCGAGGGCGGGCTCGCGGGCCTCAAACCGCAGGAACTGATCGGCGGTCTCGTCGATGCCCTCGAAGCGCGCGGACATGCGCCGCGGCGCGCGCAAGCGCTCGTGCTCGGCTGCGTCGGACAGGTCGGCGACCAGGGCGCGAACATTGCGCTGGTGTCGAAGCTGCACTCCAGGGTGGACGACGACGCCTACGCCGTCACCCTGAACAACTACTGCGTGTCCGGCCTCACGGCGATCGGGCACGCTGCGGCGCGCGTCGCGGGCGGCGACCTCGATCGGGCGCTCGCCGGTGGGGTCGAGATGATGTCGCGGGTACCGTTCCTCGGCGACCAGGCCGGTTACTACACCGACGCGAGCTTTCCCAGGCGCACGCGCTTCATTCCGGTCGTCCTCGCCGCCGATCGACTCGCCGAAGCGCAGGGCATCTCACGCGAAGCGCTCGACGCCGTCGCGCTGACGTCGCAGCAGCGGGCCGCCGCGGCGGAGAAGACGCCGGCGCTCGTCGCGTCGCGCGTACCGCTCGGCGGTCTCGCGCTCGACGAGTGCATTCGTCCCCAGACGACGGCCGAGTCCCTGCGCGCGATGCCGCCGTCGTTCGTCGCGCTGTCCGAGCAGTATCGCGACGCGCTCGACGGCCCGGTCGACCATCGGCACACGATCGGCCACGCGCCCCCAGTCTGCGACGGCGCTGCGCTCGCGCTGGTGGGAGCCGCACCGGCGGGGGACCAGCCACGGCCGCGTGCGCGGATCGTGGCCTACGCGGAAGCGGGCGGGGATCCGCACGCGTCGTTGCTCGCGGGGTTCACGGCGATGGAGCGCGTGCTGCAGCGGACCGGCCTGTCGCTGGACGACATGGATCGCATCGAGTTCATGGAAGCGTTCGGCGTGACGATCGCGAAGTTCCTGCGCGACCACGCCGTCGATGCGACCAAGGTCAACGTGGGCGGCGGCCACATCGCCCGCGGCCACCCGATGGGTGCGTCCGGCGCGATCCTGCTGTCCACCCTGCTCGATGCGCTCGACGCGGCCGACGGTGAACTCGGACTCGTGATCTGTTCCGGCGCGTCGGGGGTCGGCGCCGCGATGGTGGTGGAAAGGCTGGGAAGTGATTAGTGATTAGTGATCAGTGAACAGTGACTAGTCGGAAGCGTCGTTGCCGCTGCGCCCACACATTCGCCTTCCGTGTCCCTCACTAGTCCACTATTCACTAGTCACTAGTCCTGGTCACTTCTCCCGCAGCACCGCCGCCTGTGCCGGATCCACGTACTCCTCGATGCGCTGGATGCGTCCGTCGCGCAGCGTGATCACGCAGCAGGCGTACAGCTTCATCGCGCGACCGTTGGGCAGCTGCGCCTCGAGCACGTGTTGCTGGAACCATCCGCCGGGCACGATCTCGCGACGCAGGACGCTGTAGCGCCGTTGCGGCGCCTTGCGCACCATCCATTCCAGCAGCTTGAGGTTCTCCGGCAACGGCTGGTCGGCATTGTCGAAGTTGTGCCAGACCGTCGCATCGGGGTGGTAGAACTCGCGAACGAGTTCGGCGTCACCGACGTTGAGCGCGTCGATGAAGCGGTCGGCGAACGCGAAGACGTCGTCGGTCGTGGGCATGCGGTGTCCTCGGGGCGGGGTCGAACCATAAGTCCAACGATGCAGGAGGGCAAGCGACGACGGGCGTTGACGCGCGGCCGCGCATGCGGTCAACTGTCACTTTCGCAATGAGACTGAGGCATCCATGAGTCGCACCGCCGTGATCGTCGCCACCGCGCGCACGCCGATCGGCAAGGCGTTCCGCGGCGCGTTCAACGACACCGAGGGCACGACGCTCGCGGGACATGCCGTGGCCGAGGCCGTGCGCCGCGCGGGCGTCGCGCCCGCGGAGGTCGAGGACGTCGTGCTCGGCTGCGCAGTGCCACAAGGAACGACCGGGCAGAACATCGCGCGCTTCGCGGCGCTGCGGGCCGGCCTGCCCGTCACGGTGCCCGGCATGACGGTCGAGCGCGCGTGCTCGTCGGGGCTCATGGCGGTCGCGTCTGCGGCGCGACACATCGTCGTCGACGGGGCCGAAATCGTGGTCGCGGGCGGCGTCGAGTCGGTGTCGCTGGTGCAGAACGAGCGCGTCAACTACGAACGGCTCGGCGACGCCTGGCAGCGCGAGCACTACCCCGAACTCGCGACCAGCATGATCGAGACCGCCGAGGTGGTCGCAGAACGCTACGGCGTCTCGCGCGAGGTGCAGGACGAATATGCGTTGCAGTCCCAGCAGCGCACCGCCCAGGCGCAGCGCGAAGGTCGCTACGACGCCGAGATTGCCCCGCTCACGACGCGGATGATCCTGCGCGACAAGGAGACCGGCGCGGTGTCGCAACGCGAGGTCACGCTGCGGCTCGACGAAGGCAACCGGCCGGAGACGACGCTGGACGACCTGCGCAAGCTGAAACCCGTGTTCAGGGGTGGCCACTACATTGCCGAAGGCAGGTTCGTGACGGCCGGCAACGCCTCGCAGCTTTCCGACGGCGCCGCAGCACTCGTGTTGATGGAAGCCGGGGCGGCCGAGCGTCGCGGTCTCACGGCGCTCGGAGCGTACCGTGGGCTTGCCGTCGCGGGCTGCAGGCCCGAAGAAATGGGCATCGGCCCCGTGTATGCGGTGCCGAAGCTGCTCGAGCGGCACGGCCTCACCGTCGACGACATCGACCTCTGGGAACTCAACGAGGCGTTCGCGAGCCAGCTGCTCTATTGCCGCGACACCCTCGGCATCCCGGACGCGCGCCTCAACGTGTCGGGCGGCTCGATCGCGATCGGCCATCCGTTCGGCATGACCGGCGCGCGTTGCGTCGGGCACCTGATGCACGAGGGAAGACGTCGCGGCGCGCGGTACGGCGTCGTGACGATGTGCGTGGGTGGTGGCATGGGCGCCGCGGGTCTGTTCGAGATCTACGGCTGACGATAGTCTGTTCGTGACCGTGCACTGGCGGCGAACACGGCTGCCGGACCGCGTCACGCGCGAGAACCAGATGCAACTCGACTTCACCGACCACGAGCTGGAATTCCGCGACGAGGTGCGGCGCTTCATCGCAGGGCACTATCCACCCGAAGTGCGCGAGCGCCAGCAGCGCGGGCTCGAGATTCGCAAGCAGGATTATCTCGCGTGGCACCAGGCGGTGGCGCGTCGTGGCTGGTCGGTCCCCGCGTGGCCGATCGAGTACGGCGGCACGGGCTGGACGCCGACGCAGCGTTATTTCTGGGACGAAGAGCTCGCGCTCGCCGACACGGTGCCGATCATCTCGTTCGGGACGGGTCTCGTCGGTCCTGTGATCTACACGTTCGGCACCGCCGAACAGAAGGCGCGCTTCCTGCCGGACATCGTCGCGGGCACCGTCTGGTGGTGCCAGGGTTACTCGGAGCCCGGCGCCGGCTCCGACCTCGCCTCGCTGCAGACACGCGCCGTTCGCGAGGGAGACCACTACGTCGTCAACGGACAGAAGACCTGGACCACGCTGGGGCACTTCGCCGACTGGGGATTCTTCCTCGCGCGCACCGACCCGCAGGCGCGCAAGCAGTCGGGTATCAGTTTCCTGTTGATCGACATGCGCAGCCCCGGCGTCACCGTGCGCCCGATCATCACGCTCGACGGCGCGCACGAGGTGAACGAAGTCTGGCTCGAGAACGTGCGCGTGCCGGTCGAGAACCGCATCCACGAGGAAAACCAGGGCTGGACCTGCGCCAAGGCACTGCTTGCGCACGAGCGCAGCGGCATCGCGATGGTGTCGCGTTCGAAAGTGGCGCTCGCCCGCCTGCGTGAACTCGCCGCGGGCGTCGCCGAACGCGGCCGGCCGCTCAGCGAAGACCCGACGTTCCGTCGGAAGCTGACCGGCATCGAGGTCGACCTGCTTGCGCTCGAGTACACCGAGTTGCGGATGCTCGCGGCGGAAACGGCCGGCAACGTGCCCGGTGTCGAGGTCTCGATGCTCAAGGTCCGCGGCACCGAGCTGCAGCAGCGGCTCAACGAACTCGCGCTCGAGGCCGTGGGCTCGCACGCGGCGCTGCGCGTGCGTGCGACGCTCGCGCCCGGCGCCGGGACGGTCGCCATGCCGGCGGCCGTAGACGTCGCGGACACTTACTTCAACATGCGCAAGACATCGATCTTCGGCGGGTCGAACGAGATCCAGCGCAACATCCTGGCCAAGGCCGTGCTCGGGCTCTGAAGCCGCCAGACGCAGCAAGGACATACGGTGGATTTCAGTTTCACGCCCGAGCAGGAGATGCTGCGCGACAGCCTCGCGCGGTACTTCGCGGACAGGTATTCGTTCTCACGGCGCCAGGCGATGGTCCGCTCCGAGCAGGGCTGGGCGGCTGGCACCTGGCGCGGTCTCGCGGACGAACTGGGCGTCCTCGGCGCCGGCTTCGATCCGGACGTCGGGGGACTCGGCGGCGGCGCGGTCGAGCACCTGGTCGTCATGGAGGAGATCGGCCGCGCACTCGTGATCGAACCGTACCTGGAGACCGCGGTGCTCGGGGGCGGCCTGCTGCGCCGTTGGAATTCACCGCGTGCCCGCGAGTGGATCGGACGCATCGTCGACGGCGAGGTCCGCTTCGCGTTCGCCCACCTCGAGCCACCGGCGAGGTACGACCTCCAGCACGTGACGACACGCGCGACCCGCCAGTCGGACGGCTGGGTCCTCGACGGACTCAAGGACGCGGTGCGCGGAGCGCCGTTCGCGACGCACCTGCTCGTGACCGCCCGCACCACGGGTGCCGACCACGACCGACGGGGTATCGCCACTTTCCTCGTTGCGGCCGATGCCGCCGGGCTGGCGCTCCGTCGCTATGCCACGGTCGACGGCAGCCGCGCCGGCGACGTGCGCTTCACGGGCGCCCGCGCCGAATTGCTGGCCTCCGCCGACGACGGTTTCGACGCGTTGGAGGCCGCGGTCGACGAGGCGATCGCGGGGCTTTGCGCGGAGGCCGTCGGCGTGATGCGCCGGTTGCTGGCCGACACGGTCGAGTACACGAAGCAACGCCGGCAGTTCGACGCCCCGATCGCGGCCAACCAGGTGCTCCAGCACCGGATGGTGGACATGTACATGAGGGTCGAGCAGGCGGTCTCGATGACCTACCTGGCGACGCTGAGCCTGTCGCGCCCGCCGGCCCAGCGCATGCGCGCCGTGTCCGCCGCCAAGGTGTTCGTAGCCGATGCCGCGCGGTTCGTCGGCCAGGCCGCCGTCCAGCTGCACGGCGGCATGGGCATGACCGACGAGCTCGCGGTGAGCCATTACTTCAAGCGCGCGACCATGATCGAGTCGCAGTTCGGGTCGGCCGACCACCATGCGCACCGCCTCGAGTCGCTGGCGCCCGATGCCTGACGCCAGCGGTCTGCGCGAGGTCGTGGACCCGGCGCCGTCGTGGTTCCGCGCCGCGCTCGCGGTCAAGCCGGCGCGCGCGACGATCGACGTCGAGGGCTCCGCAATCGAGACGTTGACCTGGGGGGAGCGCGGTCGTCCCGGCGTGCTGCTGCTGCACGGCTTCACCGCTCACGCGGACTGGTGGACCTTCGTCGCGCCGCAACTCGCGACCGCGCGGCGAGTGGTCGCGCTGTCGTTGTCCGGCATGGGACGTTCGGGCTGGCGCGACGCGTATTCGCTCGGGCAGTACGCGCGCGAGGCGCTCGCCGTGGCGGAGCGCGCAGGGTTGTTCGAGGCCGCGCGGCCACCGATCCTGGTCGGGCATTCGTTCGGAAGTTTCGTCGCCCGCCAGCTCGCGCAGGCGCTGGGGCCACGACTCGGGGGGATCGTGCTGGTCGACGGCGTGATCACCGCGGACGAAGACGACGACGGGTACGACGGCGTGCCCCGGCGCGGGCATCGGCATCGGGTCTATCCGGCCCTCGACCAGGCGATGGCGCGATTCCGCTTCTCGCCACCGCAGCCGTGCGAATACCCGTGGATCGTCGAACTGCTGGCACGAACGTCGCTGCGGCCGACCCATGACGCGGGCGGGCCAGGCTGGTCGTGGTGCTTCGACCCAGACCTGCGCGCCAAGTTCGGCGGGTTGCCCAATGCGACGATCCTCACGCCGCCGGCTTGCCCGATGTCGCTGTTGTTCGGCGACCGTTCGGAGCTGCTGACGCCGGCGCGCCGCGCGCTGCTGCGACGTACGACGCCGCCGCACACACCGTGGATCGAGATTCCCGACGCGGGCCATCACGTGATGGTGGACCAGCCGCTGGCGCTCGTCGCCGCGCTGCGCACGCAGTTCGAGACCTGGCAACCTGCCGCGACACTGGACGGAAACTAGATCGACGAGGAGCGCACACGTGCATACGCCACAGGAACTGCAGCGCCGGATCGGCGAGGAACTCGGCGTCTCCGGCTGGTGCCTGATCGACCAATCGATGATCGACCGCTTCGCGGACCTGACCGACGACCACCAGTGGATCCACGTCGACCGTGAAGCCGCGGCCCGGGGTCCTTTCGGCGCGACGATCGCGCACGGATTTCTCGTGCTGTCGCTGATGGCGAAGATGACGACTTCTGCAGGTCTCGAACTCGAGGGTGCCCGCATGGGCATGAACTACGGGTTCGACCGGGTGCGGATCACCAACGTCGTGCGCGCGGGCGACCGCATCCGCGGGCGCTTCGTGCTCAAGGAGCTGGTCGAACGACAGCCGGGCCAGTGGCTCATGACGCTTGCGATCACGGTCGAAATCGAGGGCCAGGCCAAGCCCGCGGTCGTGGCCGAATGGCTCGGCCTGCAGTTTCTCGGTTGAGGAGACACCGCCCATGACCATCCGCTTCGACGGTCGCGTCGCCATCGTCACCGGTGCTGCCGCAGGGCTCGGGCGCTCGCACGCGCTGGCGCTCGCGGCGCGCGGCGCCCGCGTCGTCGTCAACGACTTCGGTGGCGACGTGCACGGCACGGGCGGGTCCTCGGAACCCGCGGAGCGCGTCGCCGAGGAAATCCGGCGCGCCGGGGGCGAGGCGATCTCACACGGCGCCGACGTGGCCAACCCCGGGCAGGTCGCGGACATGGTCGCCCGCGCGCTCGAGCGCTGGAAGCGCATCGACGTGCTGGTCAACAACGCCGGCATCCTGCGCGATGCGAGCTTCGCCAAGGGCACGCTCGCGGACTTCCGCACGGTGATCGACGTGCACCTGGTCGGCGCCGCCGTCTGCAGCCAGGCCGTGTGGGGACACATGCGCAACGCCGGTTACGGGCGCATCCTGATGACGACGTCGACCTCGGGGATCTACGGCAACTTCGGCCAGGCCAGCTACGGCGCGGCCAAGACCGGGCTGATCGGGCTCATGAACGTGCTGCAGATCGAGGGCGCGAAGTACGGCATCCGGGTCAACGCGTTGTGTCCGTCGGCGGCCACGCGCATGACGGCGGGGCTGCTGCCGGAGTCCGCCCTCGCGCTGATGACGCCGGAGTCCGTGACCCCGGCCGCACTGTTCCTCGTGAGCGAGGACGCGCCGTCGCGCACGATCCTGAGCGCCGTCGCGGGAGGTTACTCGCGCATCGTGATCGAGGAGACGCGTGGCGTGTACCTGCCGCACGCCGAACGCACGCCGGAAGCGATCGCGGCGCGATTCGACGAGATCACGGACCTCGCGGGTGCGCTGCACAGCGAAGAACCCGGCGGGCCGGGCCTGCGGTTCCTCAAGCTCGCTGCGGCCGAGGCGGGCGTGACGCTTGCCGGGTTCGCCACGTGAAGGCCCTGCTCAGCGCGCGCCCCGGCGGGCCCGAGACGCTCGTGCTCGACGAATTGCCGGCTCCCGTGGCCGGCCCCGGCGACGTCGTCGTCGACGTGCACGCGTGCGGCGTCAATTTTCCGGACGCGCTGATCATCGCGGACCGCTATCAGCTCCGGCCGCCCCGACCGTTCGCGCCCGGCGGCGAGGTGGCGGGCATCGTGTCCGCGACCGGACCGGGTGTGACCCACGTGCGTCCGGGCGACCGCGTGCTCGCCATGCCCGGCGTGGGCGGCATGGCCGAGGCCGTCAAGGTGCCGGCCGCCGCTTGCCACCGCCTGCCGGAGGGGATGAGTTTCGAGCACGGCGCGACGCTGATGGCGACCTACGGCACGGTGCACTATGCCCTGAGCCGGCGCGGCCAGTTGCAGCCGGGCGAGTCGATGCTCGTGCTCGGCGCCGCCGGTGGCATCGGGCTCGCGGCCGTCGAACTGGGTCGCGCCCGCGGAGCCCGCGTGATCGCCGCCGCCTCGACCGCGGAAAAGGTCGCGCTCGCCCTCGGACGCGGCGCGAGCAGCGGGTTCGTCTATCCGAGCGGCGAGGAGGCCCGGGACGTGAAAGCGCTCGCGCAACTGTTCAAGCAGCACTGCGGTGCGGACGGAGTCGACGTGATCTGCGATCCGGTCGGCGACGTGTACGCCGAGCCGGCGCTGCGCAGCATCGCGTGGGGAGGACGTTACCTCGTGATCGGCTTCGCCGCCGGCGAGATCCCGCGCGTGCCGCTGAACCTGCCGCTGCTCAAGGGCTGCGACATCCGCGGCGTGCTGTTCGGCGCGCATGCCCAGCGCGAGCCGGCGGAGCTTCGCCGCGAGGTCGAGGAGCTGTTCGACCTGTACGCGCGCGGCGCGATTCGCCCGCACGTGTCGCATCGCTATGCGCTCGCGGACGGCGGGCGCGCAATCGCAGAGGTAGCCGGGCGTCGAGCGCTCGGCAAGCTCGTCGTCACCGTGCGGGCGGACTAGGGCTGGTGCTCGATACGCAATCCACGCCGCAGCGCGGCGAGCCCGTCGCGCTCGCAGGCACGCGACACTGCCGCACGCCAGGACATCGGAAACCCGTGCGGCGCTCCGGCGTAGACGTGCAGTTCGCAGGAGACGCCCGCGGCGACGAGCCGTCGCGCGTAGTCGAAGTCTTCGTCGACGAACAGGTCGAGCGCGCCCACCTGCACGCACGCCGGTGGCAGGCCGGCGAGATCCCTGGCACGGGCCGGTGCCGCATAGGCCGGCACGTCGGGAACACCGGGCTCCGTGCCGAGCAGCGCGCGCCAGGCATAGACGTTGCTCGCCTGCGTCCAGATGAACTGGCCGACGAACGGCGACAGGTCGCGGCGCATGCACGTGCGGTCGTCGAGGCCAGGGAACACGAGGTGCTGGAATGCGATTGCGTGCTCGCCACGATCGCGTGCCAGCAGCGCGAGGCCGGCCACGAGGCCGCCGCCGGCGCTGTCGCCGCTCAGCGCGATGCGGTCGCGGTCGACGCCGAGCGCGCGGGCTTCGCGATGCAGCCACGCAAGGGCCGTGTAACCGTCGTCGAGCGCACCCGGGTACGGCGTTTCCGGCGCAGACGGCGTGCGGTGCGCGCGCGGCCGCACGATCACGAGCCGCAGCTCGCCGTCACCGTCGGGTCGGCGCAGGTAACGCTCCTCGAGTTCGACGTCGGGTCGCAACGGCGGCTTGTTCGCGGCGGCGAGCGCCACGATCAGCGCGCGTCGGCCCGGCAGCATCGCGTCGCCCCACGTCTCGTCGGGCATCGCCTCGAGCCACGGCAGCAACTCGGGGTCGACGAGCCGCAAGCTCGGTCGTTCGCGCCCGTCGAACTTCGACTCGATCATCCTTGCCTCCGGTCGGTGCCGCGAACGAGTGTTGCAGCATCGACCGGCGAAGTCACCCGCGTGAGCGGAACACACCGACCGTGCCGTGCCGGGGAGGACACGTGACGAACCGGCCTGGCCCGGATGAGACTGCACGCGAGGACGGGTGGCCCTCCACGGCGCGCGCCTGGACGCTCGTGGCACTGCTGGTCGGTGCCTACGCGCTCGCGTTCGTCGACCGGCAGATCCTCACGCTGCTGGTCGAGCCGGTGCGACGCGACCTCGACATCACCGATACGCAGTTCAGCCTGCTCGCGGGACTCGCGTTCACGCTGTTCTACACCGTGATGGGCATCCCGTTCGCGTGGCTCGCCGACCGCGGGTCGCGACGCAACCTGATCATCGTGAGCATGACGTTCTGGAGCGTGATGACGGCGCTCTGCGGCCTCGCGCACAACTTCGTGACGCTGTTTCTCGCGCGCGTCGGCGTCGGCATCGGCGAGGCCGGCCTCTCGCCGGCCGCGTATTCGATGATTGCCGACAGCTTTCCGGCGCAGAAGCGTGCGCGGCCGCTCGGCGTGTACGCTGCGGGCGCGATCCTCGGCGTGGGCCTCGCGTTGATCATCGGCGGCGCCGTGGTCGCCTGGGCCAATACGGCGCCGCCCGTGGTGTTGCCCGGGCTCGGGGAACTCAAGACCTGGCAGCTCGCGTTCCTGATCGTGAGCGTCCCCGGTCCCCTGCTGGCGCTCGTGCTGCTGCTCGTGCGCGAGCCGAGCCGTCACGAGTCGCGGGTCACGGCGCCCGGTGTCGACACCGCGTCGCTGCGACACTTCCTGGCCGAGCGCGGCACGGTCTTCGCGCTCCTCGCGTTCGGCTACTCGCTGATCGGCGTGGCAATCGCGGCCTACCTGTCGTGGACGCCGGCTTTCCTGATCCGCAGTCACGGCTGGAGCATCGCCCGGATCGGCGCCGTGTACGGCCTCGTGCTGCTCGTGTTCAGCACGGCCGGCATCTTCGTGGGCGGATGGCTCGTCGATCGTCTGGCCGGACGCGGCGCACGTGACGCCGTGCTGCAGGTATCGATCGGTGGCGCCGCACTCGCGTTGCCGTTCGCGCTCGCCGCGCCGTTCACCCCGACCGGGGAGGCCGCGATGGCGACGATCGCCGTGATGTCGTTCCTCTTCGGCCTCGCCCAGGGACTGCCGCCCGCGGCGCTGCAGGCGATCGCGCCGAACCGGGTGCGCGCGCGGGTCATCGCGCTCTACCTGCTCGTCGGCAACATCGTCGCTTTCACGATCGGCCCCACGGGCGTCGCGCTGATCAGCGACCACTGGCTGGGCGACCCGGCGCGGATCGGCCACGCGATCGCGATCCTCACCGCGATCGTGACGCCGCTCGGGCTGCTGGCCCTCGTGCTCGCACGACGGCCCTTCGTCACCGCAGCGACGGCCGAGGCGAGGACGAGCGCGTAAGTGCGTCGGCGCGCTAGGGTGTGCCGCCGGCGGTGAGCCGGGCGTCGCGCAACGCGCTGCGGCGGACCTTGCCCGAGTCGTCGCGCAGGCGCTCGAAGGTGACTTCGATGCTGCGCGGCCGCTTGTAACCCACGAGTCGCTCGGCCAGGAAGCCCTGCAATGCCTCGACGTCGAGCGAGGCGACGTCGCGTTGCACCTCGACGATCGCGTGCACGCGATGACCCAGGTCGGAGTCCGGCAGCCCGATCACGACACTCGCGAGCACGCCCGGGTATGCGTCGAGCGCAGCCTCGACCTCGGCCGGGTACACGTTCGCGCCGCCGGTGATGATCAGGTCCGTGCGCCGATCGGCGAGGTAGAGGTAACCGTCGTCGTCCACGCGCCCGAGGTCGCCGAAGGTTTCCCATTCGCCGAGCGCGCGAGGCTCGGCGCCCAGGTAGTGATAGGTGGAGCCGCGGCCGCCGGCGGCCTTGAAATAGATTTCGCCGACCGCGCCTGCGGGGACGTCGTCGCCGTGTTCGTCGAGGATCCTGACACTGGCGCCCGGCAGCAGGCGCCCGACCGAGCCGCGGCGTTCGAGCCACTCGCGGCCGCCGATCGACGTGGCGCCGATGGCCTCGGTGCCCGAATAGACCTCCCAGACGCGATCCGGGCCCAGCCACTCGATCCATTTCTCCTTGAGCCACACCGGGCACGCCGCCGCGATGTGGCAGACGATCTCGAGCGAGGAGACGTCGTACCGGGCGCGCTCGGCGTCGAGGCGCCAGATCCGGTGCATCATCGTCGGCACCTGGTAGAGCCACTGCGCATGGTGACGCTCGACCAGGCCGAGGGTTTCCGCCGCGTCGAAGCGCGGCATGATCACGACGTGACAGCCCCAGCACAGCGCCTGGTACGCGAGACCGAACGGCGCCGAGTGGTACATCGGGCCCGGGATCACGACGGTGTCGCCGGGCCGCATGCCGAGCGAGGGCGCGTCGGGGTCGAGCACCGAGCGCGCGTGGTCGACGATGATCTTGGGCCGACCGGTGCTGCCGCCGCTGGCAATGGCCTTGACGTGCGCCGCCACGAGGCCGGGTTCGGCCTCGGCTTCGGCTGGACCGTCGCGCAAGTCTCGCTCGCGCAGCCGCGTCGCTTCCGCGCCCATCTCGCCGTCCCCGACGACCAGGCGCGGATGCAGCACCTCGAGCAGCGCGTCGAGCTCGAGCCGGGGCAAGCGGTGCGACAACGGCGCGGGGGTCGCACCGATCCGCCAGCAGCCGAACGCCAGTTCGAGCACTGCCGGGCCGCTCGGCAACGCGAGCGCCACGAAGTCGCCGGCAACCACGCCCGCGGCTCGCAGCGCGCGGGCCCGTCCTTGTGCACGGCGTGCGAGCTCTGACCGCGACAGGGTGTCCGCCCCGCACGTGAGCGCGGGCGCCGTGGGATCGCGTTCGGCCTGCAGGTCGAGCAGCGTGCCGATCGGTCGGGGCTCGCGCGGCGCGACGAACGCGAATGTGCGGGCCATCGGTATCAACCTGCTTCCGCCGCGGGCGCGTCCGCGATCCGTGCGAGGTCGCTGCGGACGAGCTTGCCGACACTGTTGCGCGGCAGCTCGGTCACGCACTGCAGGCGCTCGGGGTACTTGAACGTGGCGAGACCGGCACGCTCGAAATGCGCGCGGACCGACTCGAGCGTCGGTCGTGCGCCCGGTTTCGGCACGACGATCGCGCAGATGCGCTCGCCCATGATCGGATCCCGGTAGGCGGACACGGCCCCTTCGAGCACGTCCGGCATCTGCGACAGCACCGAGTCGAGTTCCTCGGGCGCGATCTTCATGCCGCCGCGCACGATGATCTGCTTGAGGCGGCCGACGAAACGATAGAACGGCGGCGGGTCGCCGTCGCCCACGAGCTCGAACAGGTCACCGGTGCGGAACCAGCCGTCCTCGGTGAACGCCTGCGCGGTCAGTTGCGGGGCGCGAAAGTAGCCGTCGAAGACCGACGGGCCGGTGATCTGCATCTCGCCCGGCCGGCCACGCTCGAGTACTTCGGCACCGGTCGCCGGGTCGACGATGCGCGTGCGGATCTGCACCGGCGAGGGCGGCTCGGACCGGACTTCGTTGCGCCCCCAGCGCGGGAACAGCCGCGCCCGGTGCGCGGGGTCCGGCGCGTTGGCCGCGTTGCTCAACAGCGAGACGCCTTCGTTCGAGCCGAAGATGTTGACGACCTCGATGCCGAAGCGGTCGCGGAAGCCCGCAATCATCTCGGGATCGAGCGGCGCGGACCCGGAACCGATGCAGCGCAGCGAGGTGAGGTCCACGGTCGCGAGCGTCTGCTCGTCCTTGAGCAGCATGTTCAGCACCGCCGGCGGGGCGATCGCGTACTGCGGGCGTTCCTCGACGATCTGCCGCAGGTAGACCCCGAGGTCGAGCGGGTGGTGCAGCACCAGCGTGCCGACGCTGTGCAGCCAGCTCATGAAACAGCCGCCGAGGCCGGCCATGTTGATCAGCGGGAACGGGTTCAGCAGGCGCTCGCCGCGCTGGATGCCCGCGCCGCGCCAGTGACCGTAGCTGATCGCGATCCAGTGGTTGTGCGAGCGCGGCACGCCCTTCGGGATGCCTTCGGTGCCCGAGGTCCAGCAGAGCGTCGCGATGTCGTCCGCGTCGATGCCGAGGCCGGCGACGTGCTCGCGCAGGCGTGCGCGGGCGGCGGTCGAGAGCGGGGCGGGCGTGAACGCAACCGCGCCCGGCACGGTCGACTCGCCGAGGCACAGCACCTGCAGCGGCCTGCCGGCGGCCAGCTCGACCGCGGTCGCGGCGTAGCCGCCACCCCTGAGTTCGCGCACGGTCAGGGCCGCGCGGGCACCGGTGAAGTCGACGATCTGTTCGAGTTCGTGCCGCCGGAACTGCATCGGCACCGGGCTCACGATGACGCCGAGGCGCATCGCGGCGAGGTAGAGCGCCGGATACTCGGCGACGTTCGGCAGCTGCGTGATCAGGATGTCGTCGCGCCCGAGCCCGAGTTCGAGCAGGCGCAGGGCGTAACCGTCGACGAGGTCGGCGACGTCACGGAAGGTCAGGCGTCGCGCCGCGTCGCCGAGCAGGGCGGGGCGGTTGGGGGGGTCGATGATGGCGACCTGGTCGGGCGCCGCGCGCACGGCCGAATCGAACAGGTCGGGAATCCGCGCGTCGGACCACCAGCCGCGACGGCGGTATTCGTGAATCAAGTGTTCGGGCGTCGTGCGCATCGGGTCTTCCGGTCACGGATGCGGCGGTGCGGACCGCCGGCTGTCGTCGTGCGAACGCATGCTGTATGGTCTCGCAGTGCAAGCAGGTTTGCGGAGTGCAACATGAATCGACGTCGTTTCCTCGAGGCATCCACGGTGGCGTCGGGACTGCTCGCCACGCGCGGCGTGGCGGCGGACGCCAAGGTCACCGAGCCGTTGCAGGTGCTGCGTGAGGTGATCCTCGCGTGGCGTCGCAAGGACCTCGAGGGCATGCTGCAATACATCGACGACGAGATCGCCTGGCACTCGCACGTGGGCAGTCCGCCGGTGCAGGGCAAGGCGGCCATGCGCGAATTCGCGACGCGCATGACGACGCAGATGAAGGAGATCCACTGGCGCCTGTTCGAAGTCGCGCGCGACGGCGAGCGGTTGCACGTCGAAGGCGTCGACGACTTCGTCACCCCCGAAGGCCGGCGCGTCGTGATCCCGTATGCCGGCGTGCTGGCCTTCCGCGACGGACGGATCGTCGAATGGCGCGACTACTTCGATCGCGCGCTGTTCGACCGGCTCAAGGCCGGCGAACCCTTGCCCGCGTACCTCGAGACGCTGGCGAACCGACCGGCGCTGTTCTAACCACCGCCCCACGTCGCGATCAGCGCCCGGTCCGGATCACGGACGAGTGGAGCATGCGCGCCATGCGCTTCTCCAGGCCCTTCGGGTCGAGCGCCAGCGCGGCACGCACTTCCACCGCCATGCGGTCGGTGTCGAGTTCGTCGATGCCGCGCGTCACCGCCCTGAGACCGGCGCGCGCGATGTCCTCGGGCTTTTCCTTGGAGCCCTCGACGTGCGCGGCCATCCGCGTGTCGACGGAGCCGACGATCAACGCTGTCACCTGGGTGCCCTGCGGTCCGAGTTCGGCCCGCACCGCGCCGGACAGGCTGCGCGTCGCCGCCTTGGCCGGCGCATAGCCGCCCATGTTCGGCACGCTGACGATCGCGGCGGCGGAGAGCACGTTCACGATCGCACCGCCGCCGTTGCGAGCGAGGATCGGCGCGAACGCGCGGCACATCGCCAACGTGCCGAAATAGTTCACTTCCATCTCCTGCCGTGCCGAACTCATGTCCGGGGCGCCGAGCAGCAACTGGTTCGCGAACAGCCCCGCGTTGTTCACGAGCAGGTTCACGTCGTCGCAGCGTCGCGCCGCTTCCGCCACCTCGGCGGCGTCGGTGACGTCGAGTTCGAGCGCTACACACCGCTCGGGGAACGCTTCCACGAGGTGTGCGGCGGCCGCGGGGTCGCGACTGCCGGCGTAGACGCGGCGCGCCCCCGACTCGAGCAGCACGCGCACGAAGCCCTCGCCGATCCCGCGGTTGCCGCCCGTCACGAGGGCGACGCATCCCTTGATGTCCATGTGAGGCTCGTCTCCGGTCTGGGGCCGTCGCGTCAGCCCGCGACGGCGGAAGGAACGATGATGTCCGATGCGGGCGAATCGGCGTACAGCCGCGCGACGTCTCCCGCGCGTCGCGCGAGCGTGAC
>JAJTCR010000296.1 GCA_021325695.1 Steroidobacteraceae bacterium
TGGACCACCCGCCGCCGGACAAGCTGCTGGCCACGACGCAGGCCGAGCTCGACGCGCTCGGTCGCTTCATGACCGAGCGGCACATCGTGACGATCCCGCAGGACGCGCTGCCGGCCCAGGTGCAGGAGACCCCGCCGTTCATGCGCGCGACGACCTCGGCCTCGATGGACACGCCGGGGCCCTTCGAGCAGGGCAAGCTGCGCGGGTTCTACAGCATGACCCTGCCCGACCCCGCGTGGCCCGCGGCTCAGAAGGAGGAATTCATGCGGCAGTGGTTCTACCCGCTGATCACGAACGTGTCCGTGCACGAGGTCTGGCCGGGGCACTACCTGCAGTTCCTGTACGCGCCGACCTACCCGTCGGTCGTGCGCAAGGTCATGGGCTCGAACGCGAACGCCGAAGGCTGGGCCCACTACTGCGAGCAGATGGTGATCGACGAGGGCTTCCACGCCGACGATTCGCGCTATCGGCTGGCCCAGCTGCAGGACGCGTTGCTGCGCGACGCGCGCTTCATCGTCGGCATCCGCCTGCACACCCAGGGCATGACGCTGCAACAGGCGGAAGACTTTTTCGTCACCGAGGGCTACCAGCCTCGCCCCGTCGCCGTCTCTGAGACCAAACGCGGCACGTCCGACGCGCTCTACGGCTATTACACGATGGGCAAGCTCGCGATCCTGAAGCTGCGCGCCGACTACCAGCGCAAGCTCGGCCCGGCATTCCGGCTGCAGGACTTCCACGACCGCTTCATCGGCCTCGGCCCGCTGCCGTTGCCCCTGGTGCGCGAGGCCATGCTGGGGCAACGCGGCACGCTGTTCTGAAGGACCGGCGACGCACGTCGCGCGCACGGCTCAGTCGCTGGTGGGGGCGATCCGGTATTCGTGGACTTCGCTGTGGTCGTTCAACGTCGTCGCGAGGCGTCCGGCCGCCGTGCGATCGGTCGACGCGATCGTGGTCGTGTAGCGGCGCACCCGGCCTTCGCCGTCGAGCCGATAGCTGAAGTTCGCGACGGTGAACCCGTGCATCGTGACGAATTCGCGCACGGTCTGCTCGCCGTGCTCGCTGTCCGGCGCGAAGCGGACTTCGAAGTGGTAGTACGCCTGCGTCGGCATGCGCACTTCGATCGAGCGGAACACCGACAGCACGCCGAGCGTCAGCACGACGGCGAGCACGAGCGGAAAGTAAAAGCCCGCCCCGGCGAGCACGCCGATCGCGGCCGTGATCCAGATCGAGGCAGCCGTGGTCAGGCCGCGGACCGAGAGACCCTCGCGCATGATCACGCCGGCGCCGAGGAAGCCGATGCCCGTCATGATGCCCTGCGCCATGCGGGTCGGATCCAGCCGGATCAACGTGTCCGGCGTCTGCACCCAGTGCGACTCGTAGACCGTCACCAGCATCAACACGGTCGAGGCCATGCAGACGAGCGCGTGCGTGCGAAAGCCGGCCGGTCGACCCCGGTACGAACGCTCGTAGCCGATCACCGCCCCCGCCACCAGCGAGACCAGGATCCGCACCGCCATGTCGACGAGATCGGCGTCCAACTGCACGGGCGCGGCCTCAGCGCACGAGGCGCATCACCCTGGCCTTGAAATCGTCGTACGGCGGGTAACGCAGCGGCGCGTCGAACCGGAAGCTGCGCTTCATGACCGGCTTCATGTGGCTGAACGTCTCGAAGCCGTACCATCCCGTGTACCGGCCCATGCCGCTCGCGCCGATGCCGCCGAACGGCAGCTCCGGCGACACCATGAAGATCACCGCGTCGTTGATGCAGACGCTGCCGGCGCTGAGCCGCGACAGCACGGCGTCTTCGAGCGCCTTGCTCTTGGAGAACAGGTACAGCGCGAGCGGCTTGGGCCGGTCCGCCACGAACTTGATCGCGTGGTGCATCTCGTCCACGGTGATCACCGGCAGCACCGGTCCGAAAATCTCCTCCCGCATCAGCGCGGACTCGGGATCCGGGTCGAGCACGATCGTCGGCGCCACGTACCGCTTTGCGACATCGACCTGTCCGCCCGTGTGCACCTTCTGGCCCTCGAGCAGCTTCGCGAACCGCGCCGTGTGACGCTCGCTCGCGATCCGGCAGAAGTCCGGGCTCTGGCTCGGGTCGTCGCCGTAGAACTGCTTGATCTTCGCGGCGAGCGTATCGGCGAACTGCTCGGCGACGTCGCGGTGCACGAGCACATGGTCAGGCGCCACGCAGGTCTGCCCGGCATTGATGAACTTGCCCCACGCGATCCTCGACGCGGCGACCTCCAGGTCGGCGCTCTTGTCGATGATGCACGGGCTCTTGCCGCCGAGCTCCAGCGTGACGGGGGAGAGGTGCTTCGCGGCGGCGGCCATCACGATGCGCGCGACGCGCTCGTTGCCCGTGTAGAGGATGTGATCGTACTGGTGTTCGAGCAGCTCCGTGGTCTCGGGGATGCCGCCCTCGATCACCGCGAAGGCATCGTTGTCGAGATAGCGGGGCAGGATCCGCGCGATCGCCTCGGACGTGTGCGACGTGATCTCCGACGGCTTCATCACCGCACAGTTTCCCGCCGCGATCGCGCCCACGAGCGGCGCACAGACCATCGACAACGGGTAATTCCACGGCGCAATGATCAGGACCACGCCCTTGGGCTCGGGCTGGATGTAACTGCGGCCAGGCATGGCCATCAGCGGCGTCGGCACGCGCTTCGGCTTGAGCCACTTCCTGAGGTGCTTCGCGTCGCCTCGCTCTCCACGAAGCTCATCTCGGTGAGCACCGCTTCGAAGTGACACTTGCCGAGATCGGCCCGCAGCGCCTCGCCGAAGTCCTTCTCGTGGTCGCGCATCATGCGCGCCAGTTCCTTGAGTTGCCGCAGGCGCCATTCGATCGGGTGGGTCTTGCCGGTCGCAAACGTGGCGCGCAGCCGGTGCAGCGCCTCGGGGATCCCCGATTTCCGGCTCGTCGGGCCGGCGCCCGTGGTCGTCGTAGCGCCCGTGGTCGCCAATGTCGCTGCCGTTGCCGTGCTGCTCATCGCTGGGTCCCCCGGGTCGATACCTTCGCTCGGTCGGTCGCCGGATCCGCCGACAGACCGATAACGCTACCACAGCACGCCGCTTCTGGTGCGCCGCAACATCGATCGCGACTCGATATCATCGCCGCCACCGCCCTGGAGCGCCCATGGCCGACGAAATCCGCAACGTCCACACCGGCAAGGTCCTGACGCTGAACCTCGAGCGGGTGACGCTGCCCAACGGCCGCGTGGCCGAGCTCGAGATCGCCCATCACCCGGGCGGAGCCACGATCGTCGCCCTCGACGCACGGAACCGCGTGTGCCTGCTGCGGCAGTTCCGACACGCGGCCGGGGGCTGGATCACCGAGTTGCCGGCCGGGAAGCTCGACAACCGTGAGCCGCCCTTGCAGTGCGCGCAGCGCGAACTCGCGGAGGAAGTCGGGATGTCGGCGCGACGGTGGGAACACCTCGGCGAGTTCTTCAGCTCGCCCGGCGTGCTCACCGAGGTGATCCACGTGTTCCTGGCCCGTGAGCTCGAGGCTTGCGCCTCGGCCCCGGAGGAGCACGAGGTGTTCGAGGCGAGCTGGGTGCCGCTCGAGGAGGCCTTCCGGCTCGCCAGCGACGGCAGCCTGCGCGACGCGAAGACCCTGATCGGGCTCGCGTGGTCGCGCGCGCGCCTAGCAGACGAGGCCGCCCGCAAAATGTGATCGACTCCGCAATCCCGACGGCTCGATTTTTGTAACATCATCTCCCGACAGACCGATCGACCGTTCGTCTTCGACAGGGACCGACCACATGGCCGAGAAACCCACGGGCAAGAAGCCCCCCGCCGCCGCCGATCCGGACCCGAACGAACCAGGGCGGCTCGAACGCGACGACCGCGGCAACGTCACCTGGCAATGGTCGGACGACCAGAATCTCAATGCGGACGACACGCTGGGTGCCGCCGAACGCCTCCGCGCGCTCATCGACCCAGGTCTCGACGTGCAGGACGAGCAGGAAAACCCGCTGAGCCCGGTCCAGAGCAACACGAAGGGGCTCAAGACCGGTTACAACCCCTACAACAGTGGTGCACTGGGCAAGCAGGCCTGGAAGAAAAAGAAGGACCTGCGCCGGCTCTCCAAGTGGATCGAGCTCAAGAAGAAGATGTCGGACACGAAGGAATAGTTGCCGGGTGACCAGTGGCTGGAAGCAGGGCCGGCGTCGGGACGCCGGCCCTTTTTTCCTGCTCCTCACTTCTTACTACTAGCCACCAGCCACCAGCCACTAGCCACTAGCCGGCGGCGTAGCGCAGCTTCGCATGCCGCCCGAGCCGGTAAAACGAGCGCAGCTCGGCCAGCATCGCGGCAGGACGCGCCTGTCGTCGCCGCAGGAACCGTTCCTCGAGCCGCCCACAGAATCGCGCAGCGAACCGATGCGCTTCCGCATAACGCTCCCGCTCGGGCTCCGTGAGGTGCGGCAGCAGTCGCCCGCCCTCGAACAGGCGCCGGAACAGCTCGCCCGGAAAGCGGCCTTCGCGCTGCGCGAGTAACAACGCGAGTGCGCTCGCGTACTTGTCGACCTCGGCCTGCAGTTCGAGCTCGAGCAGCGACACGTCGCGATCCCCCCTCCAGTGCCGTGCAGTAATCCTGCAGGTTGCGTTCGTCGAGGGCCTCGAGCGGGCAATGACGACCGAGCCGCTCGAGCACCTCGGCGTGCAGGTAAAGACTCATGGCGACGCCGTCCTGGGTCTCCGCGATCAGCAGCTGCTCGTCCGTCGGCGGCGGGCCGTCGCTCGACTGCAGCGCCGCAGCGTGCTGCGGATCGGTGATCAGGAAGTCCCGGACGTCGTGTTCGACCGGCGCGTCGTAGAGGCCGGCGAGCAGCGACTGCAGCTGGCGGAGCAGCGCCATGGCGCGACTAGTTCAGGTCGCGGCCCAGCGGCACGATCGTCGGATCGACGCCGAGGCTCGTCAGGATCGCATGCGCGCGCGGGCTGCCGGTCTTGAGCCAGATCTCGTACTGGCGCAGCACGTCGCGCTGGTCGTGCCGATGCGCCATTTCGCTCACGTCGTTGAGCGCGTCGACGAGACGCTGGAACTTCTGCGCAAGCTCCGCGAAGACGGAACCCAGCGCGCGGCCGCGGGCGCCGGTGCGACAGGTGTCGGCGAGCGTGCCGTACGCACGGCCGCCCATCGCGATGTGATAGTCGACGTCGACGAGCCTGCGCGCGAAGCTCTGCGCGAAAAAGCCGGCGACGAACAGCGACACGTCGCCGACACGTTGCAGCGTCCGCAACTGTTCCTCGCGCGACCCGGCCGTGCCGGCGTCCGCGAGCATCATCGCGAGCGGCTTGAGTCGCGGGCCGTCGGGCGTGGCGTCGAACAGCGCCTCCGAGCGGGCAAACATGGTCAGCATGTTGACCACGTAGTGTTCGGTGTGGTCGTCCACTCCGACGTGCTGCCGCTCGAGGGCGGCATGCACCGAGTCCCGGAAGAACTCACGCAAGTTACGCACGTCGATCGTCATACCGCGATCTCTCCTCCGCGTTGGCAGCCGGTGAGTGCGTCTGCTGACAGGATCGCGCTCACCGTGAGCGTGCCGATGCCCTGAAAACTAGCGACAGCCGGTGTGCGTTTACAAGGGGTCTTTTGCGCGTTCTGCGCGCCACTTCTCACACGACGACGGGATCCGTGCGGCGCGTTCGCCCGCCGCGCATGCCGCACCGGCGTGTCGGCGTCGTCGGGCGGGCCGAGGGCGCCTTAGTGAACGCTCAGGCGGGTCGGGCCTGGTGCAGTGCCTTGGGCAATTCGTCGAGGCTCGCGATCTCCACCCTCGGCGCAGGCGACTCGCGGGTCCAGGTCGAGCCGACCCGGTTGAGCCACACGGGCAGCAGCCCGGCCGCCCGCGCACCTTCGACGTCGGCTTCCGGATCGTCGCCGACGTGCGCGGCGTCGTGCGCGTGCAGGCCCGCGCGCTGCAGCAGGATCTCGAACATGCGTGGATCGGGCTTGAGCGTGCCGGCGTCGCGCGCCGCGAGCGTGGCCTCGAAATAGTGGTCGAGTCCGATCGCGCGCAGGTTCGCATTGCCGTTGCTGATCGCGAACAGGCGGTACTCCGCGTGGAGACGGTCGAGCGCGGGCCGCACGTCGTCGTAGAGGACGACGTCGTTGCGCACCCGGTAGAAGACCTCGAACGCCGCATCGGCCATTGCGTCGGTGTAGCCGACCTCGCGTGCGTGACGTCGCAACGTCTCCAGCCGCAGCCACGTGAAGTCGTGTCGCATGGCCGGGTGTTCGCGTGCGACCTGCACCCGCAACGCGCGCATGGATTCGAGGTCGTGCCTGTCGGTCACGCGCGGGTAGTGCTCGCGCAGAAAGTCCAGCAGCGCGTGCTCCGCGCGCAGGATCACCGGCCGACAGTCCCAGAGCGTGTCGTCGAGGTCGAAGAAAATGGCCCGGATTGCGCTCACCGCGTTACCGTATGCGACGTCCCTGAGCTGGCGGGAGGCGGCGAGTCTACATGAGGTCCACGACGACACGGTTCGGTGAGCGGATGACCCGGCAGACCGGCGCGCTCGAGCTCATGGACGACCTCGGCAGCGCACTCGCGCGCGACGACGCGAGCGACCTGCACCTGCTCGGCGGCGGCAACCCCGCCCGCATCGCGGCGGTCGAAGCCGTGTATCGACGCCGGCTGCACGAAATCGCCGACGACGCCATCCAGTTCGGTCGCTTCGCCGGCGCGTACGCCGCTCCGGGCGGCGACCTCGGGTTTCGTGCAGCGGTCGCCGAAACCCTCGCGGGCCAGTACGGTTGGCCAGTCACGGCCCGCAACGTCGGGCTCGCGAGTGGCAGCCAGTCCGCATTCTTCTTCCTGTTCAACTTCTTCGCAGGCGAGCGTGCGGCCGGCACGCACAGCAGGATCCTGCTGCCACTCGCGCCGGAGTACATCGGCTACGCCGACCTCGGACTCTGCCCTGACATGCTCGTGTCGCAACCGGCGCTCGTCGAGGAGTTCGACGACGGCTTCTTCAAGTACCGCATCGATTTCGACCGGCTCGACGTGCCCGCGGACGTCGGCGCGATCTGTGTCTCGAGGCCCACGAATCCGTCGGGCAACGTGCTCACGATCACTGAGATGCAACGTCTCGATGCACTCGCTCAAGCGCGCGGCGTACCGTTGATCGTCGACGCCGCATACGGACTGCCGTTCCCGGGCATCCAGCACGCCGATCGCGGCACGCTCTGGAACCCGAACGTGGTGCTTTGCCTCAGCCTGTCCAAGCTCGGCCTGCCCGCGCTGCGCACCGGCATCGTCGTGGCGGACGAGCCGATCATCGAGGCACTGACCGCGTTCAACGCGACGGCCGCGCTTGCACCCGGCTCGGCCGGTCCTGCGCTCGTCGCGCCGCTGCTGCGCGGCGGCGAGTTGGCGAGACTCTGCGACGACGTGATCCGGCCGCATTACCGAGAGCTGTGTGGCCTGGCGGTCCAGGCGTTGCAGGAAGCGTGCGACGGCCTGCCGCTGCGGATCCACCGTCCGGAGGGCGCGTTCTTTCTCTGGTTGTGGTTTCCGGGACTGCCGATCCCGAGCGCGGAGCTGTATCGACGTCTCAAGCGGCGCGGCGTGTACGTCCTGTCGGGACATCACTTCTTTCCGGGCTTGCCGGACGCTACACCTCACCGTCACGAGTGCCTGCGGCTCAGCTACGCACAGCCCGTCGAGCGCGTGCGCGCCGGCATCACCATCCTCGCTGACGAAGCAAACCGCGCCTACGCCGGGGCGTAGACGCTCTCCGGCGGCATGCGCCGCCGGCGGCGGCGTGCCGACGGCCCGGTCGCCAAGCCGCAAGAGGCGCGCAGGTCGCACGTCGCCCTGCCCTCGGTCAATGCCCGCGGCCGAGTGCCCGGCGCGCCGGTGCATCGACGAGCCGCAGCAGCAGCGCCGCGAACGCCGCCACCGCGCAAGTCAGCAGGAAGAATCGAGAGGGGCCGAGCCTCGTCCATAACGAGCCGAGCCCACCGGCGAGCAGGTTGCCGGCGAAGCTCGCCGAGAACCACAGTGCCATCGTCGTCGCGGCGAACGTTCCGGGCGCCAGGCGGCCGAACAGCGCCAGGCCGGTCGGCAGGATCAGCAGTTCGCCACTCGTGAACACGACGAAGAACGCGAGCAGCCACCACCAGTG
>JAJTCR010000007.1 GCA_021325695.1 Steroidobacteraceae bacterium
GGATCGACCAGGCAAAGGCCGCGCAGGCCGAAGCCGAGCGACGGCTCGCTGATCTCGAGGCAGGTCCGCGGCGCCGAGAGATCGACGAGGCCCGCGCCACGCTCGCGGGGACGGAGAGCGCGCTGCAGACCGACGTCGCCGAGTACGAGCGCGTGCGTTCGCTGGTCGAGCGCAAGCTGCTGAGCGCGTCGGAGCTCGACCGTGCTCGCGCCCGCCGCGACAACTCCGGGGCCGCACGCGACGCCGCGCGTGCGCAGCTCGAATTGCTGCGGCAGGGGACGCGCACCGAGCAGATCGCCGAGGCACGCGCGGCCGTCGCCCGCACACGCGCGGCGCTCGCGGAAGTGCAGACCGTGGTTGACCGCTACGCCGTGCGGGCACCGCGCGCGGCCACGGTGGAGGCCTTGCCGTACGAACTCGGGGAGCGTCCGTCGCCGGGTCGGCCAGTCGCCATCCTGCTGGGCGACGGCGCGCCGTACGCACGCGTGTACGTGCCGGAACCGTTGCGCGGCCGCGTCCGGGCCGGCAGCAAAGTCGAGCTGACCGTCGACGGCGAGCAGCGGCGCTATGCGGGCACCGTGCGCTTTGTCTCGGCCGAAGCCGCCTTCACACCGTACTACGCACTGACGCAGAAGGACCGCTCGCGACTTGCGTACGTCGCCGAAATCGACCTCGTCGAGGCCGTGGCCGCCGACCTGCCGACCGGTCTGCCGGTGCAGGTGCTCGTTCCCGGCGCTCGCTGACCCATGGCGACACACCCGGGCGCCGTGCTCACACCCGCGATCGTCGCACGGGGGCTCACGCGACGCTTCGGGCGCGTGACCGCGGTGGACGGCATCGACCTCGAGATCCCACGCGCGCGGATCTACGGCTTCCTGGGCCCGAACGGGTCCGGCAAGTCGACGACCATCCGCATGCTGTGCGGCCTGCTGCACCCGAGCGCAGGCACGGTGCAGGTCCTCGGCCACGAGATGCCGCGCGACGCCGAGCGACTGCGGCCGCGACTCGGGTACATGACGCAGAAGTTCTCGCTCTGGGACGACCTGACCGTCGCCGAGAACCTCGACTTCATGGCGAGGGTCTTCGACCTGGACCGGCATCGCCGGCGATCGCGGTTCGAGGCGGTCACCGACGAGTACCACCTCGCGCCGCTCCTGCAGCAGCGCGCCGGCACCCTGAGCGGCGGCCAGCGCCAGCGACTCGCACTCGCCGCCGCGACGCTGCACGAACCCGAGCTGCTCATGCTCGACGAGCCCACGAGCGCGGTGGACCCGCAGAGCCGTCGCGACTTCTGGGAAAGCCTGTTCGCGCTGGTCGCCCGTGGCGTCACGATCCTCGTCTCGACGCATTACATGGACGAGGCGGAGCGTTGTCACGAGCTTGCGATCCTTGCCGACGGCAGGATCGTCGCCCAGGGCGCGCCGAAACGGCTGATGGGCACGATCCCGGCACGCGTGGTCGAGATCGAGGCCGAGGACACCGTGCAGGCGCGAGCGGTGTTGCTCGAGGATGACGCGGTGCTGAGCGTCGCGCAGCTCGGCACGCGCCTGCACGTGCTGTTGCGGCCGGACACGCCACGACCGGCCGAGCGCTGCGCCGACCGGTTGCACGATGCGGGCGTCGCCGCGCGGTCGACCGTCGTCGGTGCGAGCCTCGAGGACGTCTTCGTGGCCGCGACCGGGTTCAAGCTGACGTCGCACGTCGCGGCGGCCGACTAGCGGGGGACGTCGGGGTCATGCTGCAGCGGCTGTTCGCCATCATGAACAAGGAGGTCCGCCAGCTCGCGCGTGATCGCCTCACGTTCGGCATGATCGTCGGCATTCCGCTGTTGCAGATGCTGCTGTTCGGCTATGCGATCAACTTCGACGTCCGCGACATCCGCGGCGCCGTCGTCGACGAGGCGCGCACGAGCCACTCGCGCGCGCTGGTCGCCGACCTGCAGGCGAGCGGGGTGGTGCGGTTCGCCGCGCCGAGCGCAAGCGTGTCAGAGCTGCGCCGGCGCCTCGACGCCGGGGAGGTCAGCGTCGGGGTGGTGATCCCGCGCGATTTCGAGCGCCGCCGGCTCGGCGCCGACCGCGCGGTGGTCCAGATCCTGGTGGACGGCTCCGAACCGATGATCGACAGCGTTGCGCGCGGGTTGGTGCAGATGCCGCTGCCGGCGCGGGACGGCGAGTATCGCTCACGTGTGCCGGTGTTCGAGGTGCTCACCGAGTACAACCCGGAGCGGCGGACGGCGGTGCAGGTCGTGCCGGCGCTGATCGGCGTGATCCTCAACATGACGATGGTGATCTTCACCTCGGTGGCGATCGTGCGCGAGCGCGAACGCGGCAACCTGGAGCTCCTGATCACGACGCCGATCCGGTCCTGGGAACTCATGGCCGGCAAGCTGGCGCCGTACGTCGTCATCGGCCTGATCCAGACCACGCTCGTGCTCGTCGTCGGCGCGTACGCGTTCGACGTGCCGATCAACGGCAGCCTGCTCGACCTCTACCTCGCCGCCGCGCTGTTCATCGCCGCGACGTTGACGCTCGGCCTCGTGATCTCGACGCTGGTGAAGTCGCAGATGCAGGCGTTCCAGCTGTCGTTCATGACCCTCCTGCCCTCGATCCTGCTGTCCGGGTTCGTCTTCCCGTTCGACGGCATGCCGAAGCCCGCCCAGTGGATCGCGCAGGTGCTGCCGCTCACGCACTTCGTCGAAATGATCCGCGGCGTCCTGCTGCGCGGTGCGCCGCTGACCGAAATGGGCATGCCTGCGGCCAAGCTCGCACTGTTCCTCGCGGTGACGCTCGCGATCGCCACGCTGCGCTTCCACAAGCGCCTGGATTAGTCAGGACGGCTGCCAGCGCCCGCAAGGGTCGAGCGTCATTTCGCCATCACGTATTCGCCGGGCGCGTCGGCGATCGGCTTGAGCCCCTTCTGCGCGGCGCCCATCCTGGGTGGCGCCACTTTCGTCGGGCTGGAGTGTCCGGCGAGCCATGCCGCGAACGTGGGCCACCACGAGCCCTGCGCCGGCTCCACCTGCTGCAGATACCGTTCGGCCGACGGCAGCCGCGCGCCGGCCTTCATCGTCAGCACGCGGTGCCGGCGCTTGGGATGCTGGGGCCCGCTGATGATGCCCGCGTTGTGGCCGCCGCTGGTCAGGCAGAACGTGTACTCCTTCGAGCGGACCAGCTTGCCGACCTTGTAGACCGACTTCCACGGCGCGACGTGATCGGTCTCGGTGCCGACGACGAACATGGGCGCGTCGATCGCCGCGAGGTCGACCGTGTCGCCCATCGCGACGTAGCGCCCTTCGGCGAGGTCGTTTTTCAGGTAGAGCTGGTGCAGGTAGTCGGTGTGCATCCGGTATGCCATGCGCGTGCCGTCCGCGTTCCACGACATCAGGTCGTTGACGCCGAGCCGCTCGCCCTTCAGGTACGACTGGACCGAGGGCGCCCACAACAGGTCGTACGTGCGCAGCAACTGGAACGCGCCCCCCATCTGCCGGCTCTCGAGCACGCCGTTCTTCCACATCAGCGCTTCGAGCATCGCGAGCTGTGCGGGGCTCACGAAGACCGACAGTTCGCCCGGCTCGCTGAAGTCCGTCTGTGCGGCGAACAGCGTCACGGTGGCGAGCCGGCCGTCGCCGCGCTGGGCGAGCGCGGCCGCCGCGATCGAAAGCAGCGTGCCGCCGATGCAATAACCGACCCCGTGGACCTTGCGCTTCGGCTGAACTTGCCCGATCGCGTCGAGCGCCGCGAGCACGCCGAGCGAAAGGTAATCGTCCATCGCGACGTCCCGGTCCTCGGCCGTCGGGTTCTTCCACGAAATCATGAAGACCGTGTGACCCATGTCGGTCAGGTACTTCACCAGTGAATTCTTCGGCGACAGGTCGAGGATGTAGTACTTCATGATCCACGCGGGCACGATCAGGATCGGCTCGGCGTAGACCTTCGCGGTCGTGGGCGAGTACTGGATCAGTTCCATCAGCGAGTTGCGCAGGATCACCTTGCCGGGGCTGACGGCGGTGTGCTCGCCGACGACGTAGTTCTCGACCCCGGCGGGGCCCTGCCCCTTGAACGCGCGCTGCACGTCTTCGGCCAGGTTCCTGGCACCGCGCAGCAGGTTCTGGCCCCGCTCCTCCCGCGTCTGCGCGATCAGGCGCGGGTTGGTCGGCAGGTAGTTGTCGGGCGCCAGCAATTCGAGCCCCTCGCGCACCGTGAAGCCGGCAACGTACTCGGCGTCAGGGTTCGCACCGGGCACGTTGCGCACGGCTTCCCGCGCGAGTTCCGCGCCCGCCACGAACGTCTGCGCCAGCACGTTGAACGGAAACCTCGCCCACGCCGGGTCGGCGAAGCGTTGCGCATACGGCGTACCCGTCACCTGCGGCGCCACCGGCTCGCGACCGGCTCGCACGGCCTCGCCCGCAAACTGCGCGAGCGCGACCGAGTGGCGGATGGCGTGCTGCGCCAGCTCGAGCTGCCGGCCCGGCGCGAGCGCCAACCGCGACAGCACGTTGAGCCACGCGCCGCCGAAGGCCTGTGGCGACATGCCGCCGGTCCACTGGCCGATCGCCGCCAACAGGTCGCGGGAAGTGTCGTCGGAAATCGGTGAACGGCCCCGCTGTGACGGGCGTCCGGTGTTGTCGTTCATGGCAAGTCTCTCGGTAGGGCGAAAACCGGCTCAGAGCGTCTTGAGGTCGACCTCGGTGTCCGCGAGCTTCGCGGGATCGGGGCGTTTGCGCTCGGCAATCCACTTCTTGCCGGTCATGAAGTCCTTGGGACTGTTGACAGCATCCACCGCCAGCAACTCGCCTTGCGCGAGGTAGTACAGCGCGAACTTGCCCCCCTCGGGCGCGCCGCGGATCACTGTCTCGTCGTAGCCGGACGACAGCCCGGCAATCTGCAGCTTGAGGTCATACTGGTCCGACCAGAACCACGGCACGTGTTCGTGTCGTGCGGGCTTGCCGCAGATGTTCATCGCGGCCGTCTTCGCCTGTTCGACGGCGTTGTCGACCGACTCGAGCCGCAGCCGGCGTTCGTAGCGCAGGCTCGGATGGCTGGTGCAGTCGCCCGCCGCATAGATGTTCGGGTCGCTGGTCTGGCAGTGTTCGTCGACCGAAATGCCGTTGTCACACTTGAGCCCGGCCGATGCCGGCAAGGCTGTCTCCGGCAGGATGCCGACGCCGACGACGACCAGGTCGCACGCGAATTCATCGTCGCCGCAGACGACCGCCCGCACACGCCCGTCCTCGGTCCCGGCGAACGCACTGACGCACATGTTGCAAAGCACGCGCACGCCTTCGCGTTCGTGGCGACCGCGATAGAACTCGGAGATTTCCGGCGCCACGACCCGGTTCATCGGTCGGTCCGCCATTTCGAGCACGGTCACCTCGAGCCCGAGGTGTCGCGCCGAGGCGGCGGTTTCCAGCCCGATGTAACCGGCGCCCACGACGACGAGCCGCTGCGCCCCACCGAGTCCGCCACGAATGCCGTCCACGTCGGCCATCGTGCGCAGGTAGTGGATGCCGCGCAGGTCCTTGCCCGGCACGTCGAGCAGCCGATTGCGACTGCCGATGCAGAGCAGCAGCTTGTCGTAGCGAAGCTCCTGGCCGTCGCCGAGTCGCAGGCGCTGGTCCGTGCGGTCGATCGCGGTCACGCGTACGCCGAGTTTCACCTCGACGTGATGCTGCTCGTAGAAATGGGGGCTGCGCAGCAGCAGGCGTTCGCGCTCGAGTTCGCCGGACAGGTATTTCTTCGAGAGCGGCGGGCGGTTGTACGGCAGGAACGCTTCGTCGCCGATCAGCACGATGCGCCCGGTGTGACCCTCGCGCCGCAGCGTGTCGATCGCCTGCACCGCGGCGTGGCTCGCGCCGACGATCACCACTGTTTGGTCCGTCATCCCGATTACGTTCCCACGCTGACCCGATCCTATGATGCCGCAAAGCAACAAACGCAGGCGAATCGCGAAGATGCGCGACACCCGGACGATGGCTATGCTTGCCGGATGCGAGCCGCACCAGCCGTGGGCAGTGCCGGTGGGCTGCGCTCCATCGTGGTGCGCGACGCTCGAACAAAGCACGCCGTTCCGCGCCGGGAAGGGTCGGCACGGAACCTGCATCGACGGCCCGAGGCCCCCGGGGTGGGGGAGGCGCTGCGGCGACGGTCGTTTCGGTTTCCACGCACTGGGGGCCACGTCCCGCCGCCGGACAATGATCGAAAGAACGAGGAGCCTTAAGCCCATGAAGCTGATCAGCGCAATCATCAAGCCCTTCAAGCTGGACGACGTTCGGGCAGCCCTGTCCGAACTGGGGGTCTCCGGCATGACCGTGACGGAGGTGAAGGGCTTCGGGCGCCAACGCGGGCACACCGAGCTCTATCGCGGCGCGGAATACGTCGTCGACTTCGTGCCGAAGACCCGCATCGAGGTGGCGGTCAAGGAGTCGCTGGTCGACCAGGTGATCGAGGCCATCGTGGGCGCCGCGCGCACCGGCAAGGTCGGGGACGGCAAGATCTTCGTGACCTCCCTCGAGCGCGCGATCCGGATCCGCACCGGCGAGGCGGACGACCAGGCGCTCTGACGCCTCCGTTCGCGGCGGGTTAGCATCGGTTCCGCACGCCGCTGGAACCGAGCCCCGCCATGCCCGATCCCGAACTGACCGAGGCGCTCGCGAGCGCCGTCGACAAGCTGCGCATCGGACGCCAGCGCCGCCACGTCTTCCTGTGCGTGAACGGTGGCAAGTGTGCGCCCGAAGCGCGCTCGCAGGAGAGCTGGGCCTACCTCAAGCGACGCATCAAGGAACTCGGTTTGCACGACGTCGATGGGGGCGTGATGCGGACCAAGGCGCATTGCCTGCGCGTCTGCGTCGGCGGCCCGATCGCCGTCGTGTACCCGGAGGGGACCTGGTACCGCAGGTGCACGCCCGAGAACCTCGAGCGCATCATCCAGTCGCACCTGCTCCGCGACCGTCCGGTCCGCGACCTCGTCATCGCCGATGGGCCTCTCCCGCCGGCGTAGGCGCGCCTGACCTTCGACGCCGGTGCCATCTCACACGAGAGGAACGGCTCGATCGAGCCGTGGTCCACTATCGCAAGGGCCGACCGCTCGTCATCATTTCGAGCCATTCAAAGGACGAGCAGGTCGACTCCATGCCACAGGGGATTCGTGTTCATCAGTACGGCGGGCCCGAAGTGATGCTCTGGGAGGACCTCGACAGCCGTGCGCCGGGACCGGGGCAGGCGCTCGTGCGCCACACGGCGATCGGCCTCAATTTCATCGACGTCTACGAGCGCACCGGACTCTACGCCGGCGCACTGCCGACGGGCCTGGGACACGAGGCGGCAGGGCTCGTCCACGCCGTGGGGCCCGGCGTGCGCGGCGTGACGGTCGGACAGCGCGTGGCGTACGCGGTCACGACACCGGGCGCGTACGCCGAAGAGGCCGTGGTGCCGGCGGACCGGCTGGTGCCCATCCCCGACGACGTGAGCGACCGGCTCGCGGCCGCGGCGTTGCTCAAGGGCATGACCGCACAGGTTTTGCTGCGGCGAACGTATCGCGTCGCGAAGGGCACCGTGGTGGTCGTGCATGCGGCCGCCGGCGGCGTCGGCGGCATCCTCGTGCAGTGGGCCCGCCACCTCGGCGCACAGGTCGTGGGTGTGGTGGGCAGCGAGGCGAAGGCAGGCGCCGTGCAGGCACTGGGATGTCGCGACGTGCTCGTGCTCGGCCGCGACGACGTGCCGGCGCGCGTGCGGGAGCTGAGCGGGGGCCGGGGCGCGCACGTGGTCTACGACTCCGTCGGCAAGGACACGTTCTTCACGTCGCTCGACTGCCTGCGGCCGCTGGGGCTCATGGTCACGTTCGGCAACGCCTCGGGTCCCGTCCCGCCGATCGCGCCGCTCGAACTCGCGCGACGCGGGTCGTTGTTCCTGACACGCCCGATCCTGTTCAACTACGTGAGCCAGCGCGCGGACCTGCTGCGCTCCGCCAAGGAACTGTTCGACGTGATCGGGCGCGGCCTGGTGCGCATCGAGATCGGCCAGACCTATGCCTTGCGCGACGTCCAACAGGCCCACCGCGACCTGCAGGAGAGACGCACGGTCGGTTCGACCGTGCTGTTGCCCTGATGAACAGATCAACGCGCTGGGCATGGATCGCCTGCGCGCTGCTGCTCCAGTCGCTCTTGGCGACCGAGTCGCTCGGCGCCGCGAGCGACTTGCCGCACGGCTGGCCGCCTGACGTACCCGCTGGCGAGGAACTCGAAGCCGCCGGGGCCGTGATCGGCCAGATCCGGATCCGGAACGAGGACATCTTCGACCCGACGCGGCCCGACGAAAGCGGTTGGATCTACCGCACGGCCAACAAGCTGCACATCAACACGCGCCGCGGCGTGATCCGCAACCAGCTGCTGTTCAAGCCCGGCGAGCCGTACGTGCAGCGCATGATCCAGGAGACCGAGCGCATCCTCCGCGCCAACGATTACCTGTACGACGCCGTGATCCGACCGATCGCGTACGACGGCACGACGGTGGACCTGGAGGTGCGCACGCGCGACACCTGGACGCTCAACCCCGGCGTCAACTTCAACCGCCAGGGCGGCGAGAACTCCGGTTCGATCGAACTCGAGGAAAAGAATCTCCTCGGCAGCGGGCAGGCGCTCGCGTTCGGCTGGTCCAACGACGTCGACCGCGAGGCGATCAACTTCGAATACTTCGACCCGCATTTCGATTCCACGTGGACGCGCCTGGGCGTGCGCTACAGCGACGCCGACGACGGCGACACGATGGCGCTGCGGTTCGAACGACCGTTCTACGCGCTCGACACGCGTCACGCGGGGGGCCTGTTCCTGTTCGACACACAGCTGAACGACCCGCGCTACGCGTACGGCGAGCGTGTCGGCGAGTTCCAGCACGACCAGCAGTTCTACGAGGCGTGGGGCGGCTGGTCGACGGGCTGGAGCCAGGGCTGGGTGCGACGATGGACCGCCGGCTTCACGTACGACCGAAACCGGTTCGACGTGGTGGTCGACGAGCCGCTCACGGGGCCGTTGCCGGAGGACCGCATGCTCGTGTACCCGTGGCTCGGGTTCGACGTACTGCAGGACTCGTTCGAGGAACGCAACAACCAGGACCAGATCGAGCGCACGGAGGACGTGCTGGTCGGGTTCCGCGCCGGTGCGCGGCTCGGCTACGCCGCGGACGCCCTCGGGTCCGACCGCGATGCATGGATGATGAGCCTGTACGCGCAGGACGGCTGGGACTTCGCCAACGAGAGCTCGGTGTTCCTCGGGCTCACGGGATCGGGCAGGATCGAGGAGGAAGGATTGCGCAATGCCGTGCTCTCGGCCGAGGCGCGCTATTACGCGAAGACCTCGAAGCGCACCAAGTTCTTCGCGACGGTGACCGGCACGGTCACCGAGGAGCTCGATGCCGACAACCAGCTGCTGCTCGGTGGCGACAACGGGCTCCGGGGCTATCCCTTGCGCTACCAGGCCGGCACGTCGCTCGCGTTGCTCACGCTCGAGGAGCGCTATTACACCGACTGGTACCCGTTCAGGCTGTTCCACGTCGCCGGCGCGGTGTTCTTCGACGTCGGCCGCACCTGGGGCACCGACGTCACCGGCGCGACCAGCGATGGAGTGCTCAAGGACGTGGGACTCGGCCTGCGGCTGGGCTCGAGTCGCTCCGCGTTCGGCAACGTCGTCCACATCGATCTCGCGTTCCCGCTCGACGGTGGTGACGACATCGACGAAGTGCAGTTCGTCATCGAGACGAAGTCGCGCTTCTGAGCACCCTCCCCGGATCAGGGTGGGGAGTTGCCGTGTGGCGGTTTATTTCTTGCGGTCGCGGTCGGCGTCGCCGGGCATCGCCCACTCGAACGCCTTGCTCAGTCGCTCATAGGCGTCGCGCGTGGCAGGTCGTGCCTCCTCCCAGTCGAGGTGGGACTCGCCACGGGCCTCGGCCCAGCGCTGCGCGAGCTCCGGCTCCACGTCCTCGAAGCGGCGCCCGTGATAGTCGGGGTAACGCTGGTAGCCCATGCGGAACGCGGGCTCGTAGTCTTCCCAGCCGTATTTCGAGCCGGCGGCGTAGCTGCGCGTCGGAAACTCGTTGCGCCAGTACTCGTCCTCGTGCTTCGGGTTGATCCGCTCCGCGATCGCCTTGCCCGTGATGCCGCCGATCACGGAACCTGCCACGACACCCGCGACCGCCCCCGCCACCATGCCGATGGGACCGCCCGCGATCGTGCCGGTCGTCGCACCCATCAGTGTCGCACCCGCAATGCCACCGGCCGTGCCGCCGGCGAACGCGCCACCCGCGACGCCTCCGAGGTGATCTTCCGGTTGCCCGGTCTCGGGATCCCGGTCGAGGTCGCGTCCCTTGCGTTCTGTCATGACTGCTCCTTGCGTGCCGTCCGGGCTGCTGTGCGAACCTCCTTTCTAGGACGCGCCGTCACCGCGGTATGTAGGCGCCGCGCCGATTCCGCGTGCGCTCAATCGAGCGGCTGCACCCGGTCGTCGCGTTTCAGTCCCAACCGCACGGGTCGCGGCGCGCCATGCCGCGGCACCGTGGCCTCGACCCAGAGCTCGCCGGGATGTCGGCCGAGCGTGGGATCGCGCACGTGTTCGGGCAGGAAGAACGCCACCGGCACGAGCGTCTGCCAGCGGGCGCCGGCCACGCCGACATTGCGCACGAACGCGAGTGGATGCGAGGCGTCCGCCATCGTCGGTTCGCCCCCCGCCAGCACCGCGACCGCGCGGCCGTCGCGGACCTCGATGCGTCCGTAGGCGAGCGTGGCCGAAGCCGCGATCTGCGTTTGCTCGACGGCCGGCAGCACGAGGTTCAGCGCGACGTAGCGCCCGCGGATCGGCAGGTCGGGATCGACGCCGGTGGTCTCGATCCACGCGCGCGGCAACGCCGCACGGTCGTAGAACAGCTTGCCGCCGACCGCCGTGAGCAGCGCAACCTGCGCCAGCGCGATCGCCAAGCCGCGACCGAGGGGAGTCACGTGACGCTACCCCCGGGCTCGATGCTGCGAAGCAGCCGTCGCCGCGTGCGTTCGAGCAACCAGCCGCCGCCGATGAACAACGCGCCGAGAGCGATCAGCCCGAGCGAGCGTCCGAACTTGTCGAACACGCTGCTGAAATAGAACGACAACACCGTCAGGGCGAACGTGAACACGCCGACGTTGACCCTGAGCCCGTGGGCATCGCGCAAGCCCCACCACGTGAGGCCGACCGCCGCGCCGAGGTACAGCAGGTGCACGACGAGGCGCAGCGTCGCGGTCGACGGGTCGAGCCGCGTGACCAGCAGCGCGAACGCAAGCGCCACCAGCAGCGGCCACGCGTCACGCCCGCGCAACCCGAAGCCCACGGCGAGCGGTGCGAGCGCGGCGACGGTCCAGCCGAGCGCGAGCCAGGACGGCGCGATGTCCAGGCCGGCGCGGGCGAAGAACGGTTCGCGCTCGAACGCCGCGAACGGCAGTGCCGCCCCGGCGAACACCAGCGCCACGGCGCCGAGTCGTGCGAGCCCGTGGCGCCACGTTGCCGATTGGTTCGGCCCGGCCGCGGCGAGATAGGCGAGGGCGAGCACGAACGCCCCGGTCGCCGCCACCGCGAACGCGCCGCGCGCCTCGAAGCCGACGCGCACGTCCCATTCGGCGATCAGCCACGCGGGCAGCAGCGTCGCGACGTAGAGCACGTGCGGCCAGTCGCGCAGCCACCATAACGCGAACGCCGCGCCGGTCGCCCAGAGCAGCAGGCCTGCCGGCCATTGCTCCGCGAGGTGAAACGCCTGGCCCGCGAGGAAAATGCCGCCGCCGAACGCGGCCGTCCCGACGGCGTGCAGCACGGTCGCGAGCGACGGCATGCGCGTGCCGGCGAACCCGGCCGCGACGTGCAATGCTGCCACGGTGGTCGCGAGCAGGCCGAACCGCCCCCAGGGCGAGAGCTGCTGCCAATTCGCCGCGACGAACAGCAGGATCCCCGCGGCCAGCAACAGGCCGCCGAAACCAAATGCGAGTCGACCCAGGCGCGAGCCTTCGGCCGGGGCGTGCTCGGCTTCCCACGCACGGATGCGATCCGCGGTCACCGCGTCGACCACGCCCGCCTCGCGCCACCGCTCGAGCCGTCGCGTGAGGCCGCGGTCCACGTCAGGCGATCTCGATCACCTGGCGGATCGAGGCGCCGGCCGCAAGCCGGTCGAACGCGGCGTTGATGTCTTCGAGCGCGATGCGTTCGCTCAAGAGCCGATCGACCGGCAGCCGCCCGGCGCGGTACCAGTCGACGTACTGCGGGATGTCGCGCTCGGGTACGCAACTGCCCAGGTAACTGCCCTTGAGCGTGCGTTCCTCCGCGACGAGCGTCACGTGCTGGATCGAGACCTGCTGCTGCGGATGCGGCAATCCCGCCGTCACGGTGGTGCCGCCGCGGCGCGTGATCCGGTACGCGAGTTCGAGCGCGCGCGCCGAGCCCGCCATCTCGAACGCGTACGCGACGCCGCCCCCGCTCAACTCGCGCACGCGCTCGAGGCAGTCCGGATCGCTCGCATTGACCGTCGCCGTGGCGCCGAGCTCGCGCGCCTTCGCGAGCTTCGCGTCGTTCAGGTCGATCGCGACGATCGGATTCGCCTCGAGCATGCGTCCGGCGAGCAGCGACGCCAGCCCGACGCCGCCCAGGCCGATCACGGCCATCGAGGCCAGCTTCGGCATCGAGGCCGTGTTCACGACGGCGCCGACGCCCGTGATCACGGCGCAACCGAACAGCGCGGCCTCGGCGAAAGGCAACGACGGGTCCACGCGCACGAGCGAGCGCCGCGAGACGGTTGCGTACTCCGCGAACGCGGAAACGCCGAGGTGATGGTTCACCGCGCTGCCGCGCTGTGCGAGACGACGCGCGCCCGAGAGCAACGTGCCCGCCGTGTTCGAGGCGAGCCCCGGTTCGCAGAGCGCCGGCCGCCCTCCGACGCAGGGCGAACACACGCCGCAACTCGGCACGAACGAGGC
>JAJTCR010000297.1 GCA_021325695.1 Steroidobacteraceae bacterium
CGTCATCGCGATCAGCTCCCAGACGTGACCGTCGAGGTCCTCGTAGCCGTGGCCGTACATGAAGCCGTGGTCCTGGGCCGGTCGCGGGATCGACCCGCCCCCCGCGACGGCCTTGCGAACGAGGTCGTCGACGTGCTCGCGCGTCGGGCAGGTCAGGCACACCAGCACTTCGGCGCTCGTGCGCGTGTCGCAGATCTGCTTGGCCGGTGCAAAGGTGCGGAAGAAGCCTTCCGTGAGCAGCATCACGTAAATGCCCTCCTCCACGATCATGCAGGCCGCGTCCTGGTTGGTGAACTGCGCGTCGAACTGGTAGCCGAGGCTCGCGAAGAACTGCTTCGAGCGGTCGAGGTCCTTGACCGGCAGGTTGACGAAGATCTGCGTGGCAGCCATCGGTGTTGCTCTCCGTACGCGCACTACCGCGCGGCGGCCAGTTCCAGCCGGTTGCCGTCGGGGTCGAGCACGACGCTCTCATAATAGCCGTCGCCGGTGCGGCGCGGGCCGTCCAGCACTTCGTATCCGTCGCTTCGCAACCGGGCGGTCAACGCATCGACGTCGGCCTCGCGTCCTACGGTCGGGGCGGTCGCGCAACCCGCCCGGTTCGTCGCCGTGCGGAGGCCGGGTACACTGCCGCCTCCGTCACCCATTCGACGACTGTAGCAGCCGAGGGGGCCACCGTCGGTCGGGCCGGTCGCGCAACCCGCCCGGTTCGTCGCCGTGCGGAGGCCGGGTACACTGTCGCCTCCGTCACGGGCGGCATCCATGGCTTCGAATCGCATCGTGTATTCCACCGGCGTGGGGCGCCGCTGCCCCGAATGTGGCCGGACCGTCGAAGACTGCCGTTGCCGTCGCAGCAAGTCCGCGCAGCGACCCGTCACGTCGACGAAGGATGGCATCGTGCGCGTCGGGCGCGAAACCAAGGGACGCAAAGGCAAGGGCGTGACGGTGATCCGGGGCCTGCCGCTCGGCGGCGAGGCACTCACCGCACTCGCCGCGAGTCTCAAGAAGCGGTGTGGCTCGGGCGGCACCGTCGATGCCGACGCAGCCGTGATCGAGATCCAGGGCGACCACCGCGACCTCCTCGTCGATGAACTCGACAAGCTCGGGTACACGGTGCGTCGCTCGGGCGGCTGACACGGCAGTCGATTGACACCTGGCAAACCCGTGCGACTCAACAAGTACCTCAGCGAAACCGGCGTCTGTTCAAGACGCGAGGCCGACGCGTGGATCGAGGCCGGGCGCGTGCAGGTCAACGGCGTCACGGCCGTGCTCGGCACGCAGGTGCAGGACGGCGACGAAGTACTGCTCGACGGCGAGCCCGTCGTCGCCCGACCTCAGCGCGTCTACCTCGCGCTCAACAAGCCCGTCGGCGTGGAGTGCACGACCGACCGCGACGTGCCGGACAACATCGTCGATTTCGTCGGTCACCGCGAGCGGGTTTTCCCGATCGGCCGGCTCGACAAGGATTCCGAAGGGCTGATCCTGCTCACGAACGACGGTGACATCGTCAACCGCGTCCTGCGTGCCGAGCACGAGCACGAAAAAGAGTACATCGTCTCCGTAGACCGGCCGCTGACGTCCGAATTCCTCGAGTCCATGGCGAGCGGCGTGCCGATCCTCGGCACGGTCACCAACCCCTGCAAGGTGCGGCAGCTCGGCCGCAACACGTTCCGGATCGTGCTGACGCAAGGATTGAACCGTCAGATCCGCAGGATGTGCGAGCACTTCGATTACACGGTGCGCCGATTGCAGCGCGTACGCATCATGCACATCCACCTCGGCGACCTGCCGGTCGGAAGGTGGCGCAACCTGACCACCGCGGAAGTGCGGCCATTGCTGCCGCCGGGGCGCAAGGAGCGCCGCGCGACGCTGTCGCTCAGGAAGCCCTGACGTGGCGTCGGCCGCACCCGGGCTGTCGGGGACGCATCAGGTGGTCGCCTCGCGGCGGCTGCGCTTGTGCATGAGATCGAGGTACAGGTTGTACGCCGCGACGCCCGCCGGGAACAGGTTCGACAGGATGCCGACGGAGTCGTTCTTGCCGAACGTGAAATACGACAGCAGCAGCAGGCTGCCCGAGATGCTCATGAGCCAGAACACCGTCGGCACGACCGGCTTGCCGAACTTGCGCGAGTAGTAGAGCTGGACGAACCAGCGACCCGCGAACAGCGCGACGCCGAGGTAACCCACGAGTTTCCAGGGCGTCAGCGTGACACCCATCAGGACGAGGAACGGCTGGTTCATGTTGCGGCTCCGGCTCCGCGTGTTGCGTGCGCCCGCGCACGCTCGAGGTCGTGTTCCGTATCGACGCCGGGCCCGCTCGGCACCGCGCAGACCGCGACGACGATGCGCAGCCCCGCCTGCAGCGCCCGCAACTGCTCGAGCCTCTCGCACAGTTCGAGCGTCGACGGCGTCATTGCCGTGATGCGCTTCAGCGCTCCGACCCGGTATGCGTACATGCCGACGTGTCGCAGCGCGCCATCGAAGCGCGACTGGCTCGCGAGCCCGTCCCCGGCGCCGTCGCGCGACCACGGGATCGGCGCGCGACTGAAATAGAGCGCCGAACCGTCGTCGGCCATCACGACCTTGACGACGTTCGGGTCGAGGAATTCCCGCAGCGATTCGACCGGCGCCGCGAGCGTCGCGATCGACGCATGCGGATCACGCTCGAGCAATGCCGCCACCTGGTCGATCAGCGCGGGCGGCACGAATGGTTCGTCGCCCTGCACGTTGACGACGATCGTCGCGTCGTCCCAGCCGCGTTCGCGCGCGACCACGGCGACTCGATCGGTTCCCGACGGGAGACCCGGGTCGGTCATGACCGCGATGCGACGGGAGCCGCCGCGCGGGTCCTGCACCGCGTCGGCAATGCGCTGGTCGTCGGTCGCGACCAGGACTTCCGCTGCGGCGCTTGCGCTGGCCTGTTCGACCACGCGCTGGATCATCGACCGTCCGGCAATCTCGAGCAGCGGTTTGCCGGGCAGCCGCGTCGACGCGTATCGCGCCGGTATGACGACGTGGAAACTCACGCGGCCTGCTCCGGAGTCGATCGCGCCTGGATCAGTCGGCCAGCAGCGGATCGTCCGAATTCAGCACGCGCGCCTCGTCCTCGAGCATGACCGGAATGCCGTCGCGCACCGGAAACGCCAGGCGGTCGGCGCGACAGACCAGGCACTCCTGCTCGCGGTGCCATTGCAGCGGGCTCTTGCAGAGCGGGCACGCGAGTATGTCGAGAAGCTTGCTATCCAAGGACGGCTCCCGCGCCGGCCAAGCCGGTACGTTCGTAGATCGACGCGAGCAGGGCCTCGGCTTCGGTGCGGTCGACACGCACCTCGAGATCGACCCACCACCAGCCGGGCTGCCCGAACCCACGGCATTTTACGGCATCCTTCTCGGTCATCAGCACCGTTGCGTCGGCGGGGAACGGCAAGGCACCCGGATCGAGCGATGCGTGGTCCGGAAGCGGGTGTTCGACCGGGTCCAGGCCCGATTCGCGCAAGCCCGCGAAAAACGCCGCGGGATGACCAACGCCCGCGACGGCGTGCAGTCCGCCCACGCCGGCAAACGCGGTCAGCGGTCGACGTTCCCCGTTCACGAGATTGACGGCGGCACCGAGCGCCAGGCGCACGTCGACGAGCATCGGGCCCGAGAACCGGCGTGACCACCGCGAACGCGTCGATCCTCGCTGGGTCGCGATCAACGCGTGTACCGATTCCAGCCTTCCGGGCGCCTCACGCAGCGGTCCCGCAGGCAGCAGCCAGCCGTTGCCGAATCCACGTTCGCCGTCCACGACTGCGATTTCATAGTCGCGCGCAAGTCGCAGGTGCTGCAGCCCGTCGTCGCACACGATGACCTCGGCGCCGTGCTGCGCCGCCAGCCGGGCCGCCGCGACTCGGTCTGCTCCCACGACGACGACGTGCACGCCGCGTCGGGCGTGGAGCACAGCTTCATCCCCGACTTCGGACGGATTGTCCGACAATCCTACGATTCGAGCGTCACGCCCGGCGTGC
>JAJTCR010000298.1 GCA_021325695.1 Steroidobacteraceae bacterium
TACAACATGCACGGCGAGTGGATCGACCAGATCGCGGCGACCGAGCACGACCTGCACGTGGACGCCGACTACCGGCGACTTGCCGACGTCGGCATCCGCGCCGTGCGCGAGGCGATCCGCTGGCCGCTGGTGGACCGCGGCGGTCGCTACGATTTCTCCTCGGCCGAGCCGTTCGTGAACGCCGCACTGGAGCACGGCTTCGACGTGATCTGGGATCTTTTTCATTACGGTTATCCGGACGAGCTCGACCCGTTCTCGGGGCAGTTCTCCGGTCGCTTCGCCGACTACTGCCGCGCGACCGCGCGCTACGTGGTCGAGCGCATGCCGGGCCAGTGCTACTTCACGCCGATGAACGAGCCCTCGTTCTTCGCGTGGGCCGGCGGTGAGGTCGGGCGGTTTGCGCCGCACGCGCGGGGCCGGTCGGCCGAGCTCAAGTGCTCGCTCGCGCGGGCCGCGATCCGCGGCATCGACGCGATCCGGGACGTGTGTCCGGACGCGCGCATCGTCAACGTCGACCCGATCTGCCGCGTCGTGGTCGACGGCACCGACGCCGCGGAGCTCGCCCACGCGCGCCGCTTCAACGATCGGTACGTGTTCGAATTCTGGGACATCGTCAGCGGTCGACTGATGCCGGAACTCGGCGGCTCGCCCGCGCACCTCGACATCGTCGGGCTCAACTATTACTGGACCAACCAGTGGGCCCTCGGGCGCGAGGGCGTGCCGCTCGCCGACGACGACCCGCGGCGCGTACCGCTCGCCGAACTCGTGCGCGCAACCTGGCGCCGCTACGGCTGTGAAGTCGTGATCACGGAGACGAGTGCGCTCGGCGAGGCGCGCGCACCCTGGATCCACGAGCTCTCGACGATGGCCGAGGAGCTGCTCGGCGAGGGCGTGCCGCTTGGCGGGATCTGCCTGTACCCGATCCTCGGCATGCCCGAATGGCACGCACGCGACCAATGGACCCGCATGGGACTGTGGGACCTCGAGCGCGAGCAGGACGTGCTCGAACGCAAGGCCTGCGGGCCGATGATGGCCGCATTGCGCGCCGTGCAGTCCACGCGGGGCACCGACCTTGGCCGGCGCGCACGTCCACTGCGCCTGCCGCGGACCGACGATGCGCCGTTCGAGGCTCACGGCCGGCTCGTGTGGCAGCGCGTACGTCCGCAGGCCCACGCGATCCGCGTGTTCCGCTCCGACCGTCCGCACGGTGGCGTCTGGGTCATGGCGGTCACGTTGCGGGTCGGCGGCCGCGCGGTGGAGCACGTGCTCACGGCCGGCGACCTGCGCTCGCTCGCTCGGCACGCCGAGGCGAGCACGCCGGCGCAGATGATGGAACTGCACGGCATCGACCGCTCGGCCTGGACGCCGGCCGAGCTCGAGGCCTGGCGCAGCGACGTCCGTGAGCTCATCGACAGCATCGACTCGCTCGAACCGGCGCGCCGGCGCTCGGCGGGCTGAAGGAACTCAGCGCGAGGGAGCGGCAGGGTCGCGAATGCTCGCCAGTTCGTCGGCATCCAGCCAGATGCCGCCGCACTCGGGGCAGTGGTCGATCTCGACGGGCACGCGGGCGGAGTACGGTCGTCGCAGCATCACGGCGTCGGCGTGGTGCGGACACCGCAGGCGCACCGAGTGATCGAGAAGCGTCGTCGGGAACTGCCGCAGGTGCGCGACCAGCGCGTCGCCGAACGCGACGTCGGGACGGTCGAAGCGCGCGAGTTCGTTCCGGTCGAGCCACAGGCCGCCGCACTGCTCGCAGACGTCGGTGTCGACGCCGCCGATCCTCACGCGGACCAGTGGGGCTGCGCACCGGGGACACTGGACTGCGGTCACTCGTCGACTAGAACACCGGTCCGCTGCTGCAGTCAACGACCGCGGCGCGCAGCAGCGCCGCGGTCGTGCCTGTCGCTACCTGGCGGCGGCGGTCTGCTCCGGCTTCGCCGCTGTCGTTTGCGGTTGATTCCACCCGCGTGCGACGAGCTCACCCTGGCGCGCGTAGTCGGTCGCCTCGCCGAGCACCATCGCGGCTTCCTGCGGCGCGTGGAACCCCATCGAGTTCTCGGCCGCGATGAAATCGAGCCGCCACTGGGCCTTGCGCTGCAACTCGAGCGCGGGTGCAAGCTGCGCCTCGGTCGCGCCGGCGGCCTTCGCGGCCTGGAGCGCGTCGAGCAAAGCGACGATCGCCACGCCACCACGCTGCATCAGTTCGAAGTTGCGCGTCTGGATCTGGTCCACGCGCGACTTGATCTCCTCTTCCGAGAAGTGATGGCAGGTCTGGCACGCCCGGTTCACGTTCAGCAGTGGACTGCGGACCCAGTGGTCCGAGACCTTGGTGGCGCCGTCGCGCATGTACGGCATGTGGCAATCGGCGCACGAGACGCCGCTGCGCGCGTGCACGCCCTGGCTCCAGAGCTCGAACTCGGGGTGCTGCGCCTTGAGGACCTTGGCTCCGCTTTCGGCGTGCTTGTAGTCGAAGAACTGCTCGCCGTCGGGAAACTTCGTCTGGTTCCAGGCTTCCTCCATCTGTGCGGCACGCAGGCCCTTGTCCCAGGGGAACGTGAGCGGCATCTTGCTCGAGCAGTAGTACTCGACGTGGCACTGGCCGCAGACGTAGGAGCGCATTTCATTGCGCGTGCCGTCGACGTTGGGGTCGTAAGGGTTCGCGCGGCCGCTTTCGCGCCACTGCTGCATTGACGGCAGGTGCGGCACGGGCGCGTCCGAGTTCGCGAGCTTCTGGATGCCCTCGATGAAACCCGGGCGCGTGACGCGCAGCTTCATCGTGTTCGGGTCGTGGCAGTCGACGCAGCTGACCGGGTGCGCGCCGCCGACTTCCTTCAGCATCGCGTTCGTTTCCTGGTACGTCAGCTTGTGCGTAGCGTCGAGGCCCGCCTTCGCGTCGCCGTTGCCGAGCTTGCGATAGAGCGGCATGACCGACGCGTGGCAGTGCAGGCACGAGCCGGACTGGGGCTTCGTGAGCCGCTGCGTCTGCTCCTGGTCCTGCAGCATGTACGCGTGGCCGCGACGATCCCGGTAGTCGATCGAGAATGCATAGCCCAGGAACATGCGCTTCAACCACGGGTCGCGCTCGATCTTCTCGGCCGGCAGGGCCTCGCTGCCGCCGTGACCGCCGAATCGCGTGCGCGTGGCGATGGCCGTCCGCTGGTACGAGTCGTACTGCTTCGGCCAGTTGACGCCCCACTGGGCCGGGTCGGTCGTGTCTTCGGTGACCTCGACGAGACGCACGGAAGCGGTCTTCGCTTCCGTCTTGCGCTCGTTGATGTTCACGAGCAATGCGGCAATGCCGATGGTGACCGCCGCGATGACGAGCACCAACGCGAGCACGACCGGAAGCGACCAGCCCTGTTGTTCGACGTGCGTTTTCATGTGTTCTTACCCTGGCTTGCATCGGCTGCCGCGCGTCGGGCCGCCTCGACTTCTTCCTCGCGCTCGGGGCCCCCGAGCCCCGTGGTCTCGCCGTGTCCCACCCCGATGTGGCAGTGGACGCACTGCACCTCGTCGGGCTCGCCGTTGACGCCCTCGACGAGCCCGTGCGCG
>JAJTCR010000299.1 GCA_021325695.1 Steroidobacteraceae bacterium
AGTCGCCGAGCAATGCCGGCAGCGTAGGCCCCAGGCCGCTCGCGATCAGGTTGCCGATGAAGAAATAGATGGCGGTCATCTGTGCGCGCAAGCGGTTGGGCGTCACGAGTTGCAGCGCCGCCGACGGCAAGCCTTGCGGGAACGCCATGAAAAAGACGGCAATGCCGAGTCCGACCGTGGCGAGACGGACGTCGTCGAGCAGCGGCGTCGCGACGAGGAACGGCAGGCCCGCGAGCATGCCGTAGAACGCGGCCCGCAGCACCGCGTCGGGACGGCCCCGGCCCGCAAGCCGGTCGGCGAGCCAGCCGCCACAGTAGACGCCCGCGGTCCCGAGCCCGAACAGCATCGCGCCGATCGTGAACCCGGCCTGCGGTGCGCTCCAGCCGTGCGTGCGCATCATCAGCGTGGGCGCCCAGAACAGGTAACAGTTGATGCCGATGCCGAACAGCGTGAACGCACTGATGTGGCAGGTGAGCGTGCGGCGATTCTCGCGCATGAACGCGCGCAGTGCCGGCCAGCCGCTCGGACGACCGGCCGCGGCGCTGGCAGCCGTCGCGTGCGCAGCGCCGCGGCGGATCGGCTCCCGGATCAGGAACATGAGCAGCAGGATCGGCAGGCCGAGTGCGGCCACGACGAAAAACGTGAGTTGCCAGGGGAAGACGGTGCCCACGATCGGCAACTCGTGCGTGGGCGCGTTGGAAACCGCCGCCACGACCGTGCCGCCGATCATCAGCGCGAGCCCCGCGCCGAAATACAGGCCCATCGAATACACGCTGATCGCCAGCGCCACCTTGCGCGGCGGGAAGTAGTCCGCCATCAGCGAAAAGGCCGCAGGCGACAGCGCTGCTTCGCCGACGCCCACGCCGACGCGCGCGGCGAACAGCCCCCAGAAGCCGCGGGACAACCCACAGGTGGCGGTCATCACGCTCCAGAACGCGAGACCCGCCGCCATGAGGTTGCGGCGATGAGCCTGGTCCGCCAGCCGGGCGATCGGAATGCCGAGGGTCGTGTACAGGATCGAAAAGGCCAGGCCGCCGAGCAGGCTCACCTGCGTGTCGCTGATCTGGAGGTCGCGACGGATCGGCTCGATCAGCAGCGTGAGGATCTGCCGGTCGATGAACGAGCACGTGTACGCCAGGGTCAGCACGAACACGACGAACCACGCGTAGCCCGGACTGGGCCAGGCCGTGGGGCCGGCCGCTGCCGTCGGCGGCGCGGCGTGCGTGCGGTCCTGCGCGACGGCCATGTGCTCAGGCCCGCGGGGCGGCGATCACGTCCGCGCGCCCATTGTTGAGCACCACGGCCTCGCGCGCCGGCACGGACGTGCGGAACGAGACGGTGTCGCCGTCGAGCCAGAGTTCGGTGCGGACCCGATCGCCGGGCATCACCGGCGCCGACAGGCGGGCGCCGAGCCCGAGGAGGCGACGCGCGTCGTAGTCGCAGGCGACCTGCAGCACCGCCCGCGCGGCGAACCCATACGTGCACATCCCGTGGAGGATCGGTCGCGTGAATCCCGCGGCCTGCGCCGTCGCGGGATCGGCGTGCAGCGGGTTACGGTCGCCGCAGAGGCGATAGAGCAGGGCCTGTTCCGGTCGTGTCTGTGCCTCTACGACAGCGTCCGGTGGTCGCGCCGGAATCGCGTGCGGCTGCGGCGCGGTGCCGCTCGAGAAACCGATGCCGCCGTCCGCGCGCGCGAAGTTCGTGATGACGTTGGTCGCGATGGGCTCGCCCGTTGCGGCGTCCCGCAGCACCTGCTCGCAGACGACGAGCAGGCCGCGACCCGGTCCCTTGTCGTAGATCCCCGCAATGCGCGTCGACACCCGACCGCGACCCTCGGGCGGGATCGGCCGGTGGAAACGCTGGCGCTGCTCGCCGTGCAGCGACATGGCGAGGTCCACGCCGCTTTCGCGCATCCAGCGGTCGTCGTAGTAGAGCGTCACGGCCGCGCTCGGACTCACCTGGAAGCCCGGGCCTTCGCACACGTAACGCAGTTCACGTTCATCGACCGGGTCATGCCCGAAACCGGTGGCGAGCGCGTAGAGCTGGCAATCGCGCTGGGTCCAGGCGCATTCATGGTCCGGCAGCCGCAGCGCCAGCAGTTTTTCGGGATCTACGGGCATCGGCCACCCCCGCGCGTCTAGTTTGGCAAGTATAGGGCAGCTCAGCTCTGGATGCGCAACTCGCCACACGGGCCTCGTTCCCGCTGCGGGTATTGCAGTGCAACACCACGATCAGGACACCCAACGACCGCCGTGCGGCTCCTCGAAACAATGTTCAGACCTCTTGACGAGTTCAGATTCGCAAGTTACAAGCCTCAAGAGACCGGCCCCGGACGCCGCGCGCGACTGGCCCGGTTCGCGAAGTCATCGGAAGGAGGGGAATTCAATGCACTCAGCGCAGCGCACACCCGGGTTCGCAACCCTGTCGCACGTCGTGGCCTCCGTGCTTGTCCTGGCGAGCGGTGCGGCTCAAGCTCAGCAGACCCCGACGGCACCCGACCAACCGGTGCAGGAATCCACCGGGCCTACGCTCGAGGAGATCGTCGTTACGGCCCAGAAGCGCGAGGAGCGCCTGCAGGACGTCCCGGTGGCGATCAGCGCGGTCACGGGCGAGACGCTCGCCGCGCAGCGGATCTCCGACCTGTACACGCTCGCCGCGAGCGTGCCCTGGGTCAACATGACCCAGGATTCGGCGGTCTCGCAGCAACTCAACATCCGCGGCGTGGTGAGCGTCAAGCTGAACGACGCCTCGGCCGAGCCCTCGGTGGGCCTGTTCGTCGACGAGGTCTACCTGCCCCGCATGGGCTCGGCATTCACAGACTTTTTCGATATCGATCGCATCGAGGTGATCCGCGGTCCGCAGGGGGCGCTGCTCGGCAAGAACGTCGTGGGAGGCGCACTGAGCGTGATCACCGCCAAGCCGAGCTTCACGACGGGCGCCCAGACCACCGTGTCCTACGGCAACTACGAGAGCTTCATGGCGAATGGCTACCTGACCGGCGGTCTGACCGACAGCCTGGCGGGGCGCTTCGCATTCCAGGTGCGTGACCGGGAAGGCTACAACCGCAACGTGCTGCTCGGGCGGGATCTCGACGACCTGGAGTCATACCAGGCGCGCGCGCAGTTCCTGCACGAGAGCTCCGACAGTGACCTCAAGGCGCTCCTGTCGATCGACTATGGACGTGACGAAAGCAAAGGCACGATCCGTGCGGCGATCGACGACCCGGCGATCGACGGCATCGGCACGCTCGGCGCGTACCGCGCAGCCAACGGGCTCCAGGATCGCGAGGACATGAGCCCGGAAGAAGAGTACGTCGAGCGTCGCTCGTTCGGTGCCAGCCTGCGCCTCGACTGGGACGGGCTGGATGGAGCGCGACTGACCTCGATCACGGCCTACCGCGATTCCAAGGCTGAGTGGGGATACAACCAGATCGGCTTCGACACGCCACCGTCGATCGTCGATACCTTCGTGTTCCAGACCGAGACCCCGGAGACCTTCAGCCAGGAGCTGCGCCTGACGTCGGCCGATCTGGAGTCTCCGCTCGAGT
>JAJTCR010000300.1 GCA_021325695.1 Steroidobacteraceae bacterium
TCCGCGGAGGCGCTCGAAGACCTGCTTGCGCCGATCGCGCTGTACCCGGATCCGCTGCTGTCACAGGTGCTGATCGCATCGACCAATCCGCAGGAAGTCCTCGACGCCGGCAACTGGCTGATCGCCAACGAAGGCTTGAAGGGCCAGGCGCTCGACGATGCCGCGGCCAAGGTTGGATTCACGCCGCCGATCCGCGCCCTGGTCCAGTTTCCGCAGACCGTCGACATGATGTGCATGGAAATGGGCTGGACGACCGAACTCGGCGAGGCGTTCGTCGCCGACCAGGCGGGCGTGCTCGACGCCGTGCAGCGCCTGCGCAAGCAGGCCATGGACGTCGGCAACCTCAAGACGTCCGAGGCGATGGTCGTCGAAGAGACCGAGCAGGACGGCGAGGAGGTCGTCGTGCTCAAGCCGCCGAAACCAGACGTCGTCTACGTCCCGACCTACGACCCGCAGGCCGCGTATGTCCCCGCGCCCGCGGCAGCTGCGCCCGCAGTGACCACCACGGCAACCCCGGCCGCGACGGCCGACGACGATGACGACGGCCACAGCACCGGCTCGATGATCGCCACGGGGGTGCTCGCGTTTGGCGCCGGCATGCTCGTCAACGAGCTGCTGGAAGACGACGACGATGATTACTACTACCCGAAGTACGGGTATGGCGGGATGCCCTATTACCCACCCTATCCATACCGCCCTGCCTATGGCAACGGGTACTACCCCAGCAACGGCTACAACCGGCCGCCGAACTACAACTCGGGGTTCGTGAACACCGGGACGATCGTCATCAACAACCCCGGGGGCGGCAGCGGCGGCTACTGGAACCGTTACGACGATCGGGGCGCGGCGAGCGCAGGCGCGCGCCAGGCGCGCACGGTCTTGAGTCCCATCACCACCGCGCGGCCGAACCGTCCCGAACTGCAGCAACTCAACGCGCGCCAACCGCGTCCGATGCCTGCGGACGCCCAGCGTCCATCGACGACGGCGACCGCGTCGAACTGGAAGGGCCAGTCGAGCTACGCGGGCAAGCAGAACCGACCGGCGAGTGCGTCGCCAGATGCTGCGACACGCCTCGCGCAGGCGCAGTCGGGATCGTCGCGGGCGGCCGCTGCCACGCGCGATGGCGGGCGCCCCGCCCCGAAGGTCCAGGGCTCGTATGCCGGCAAGGAAAAGTCGAGCCGTCCGACCCCGGCCGCGCGTGACGCGAAACCGTCCACGCCGAGGACCCGCGAGGTCGCGCCGCCGCCCGTTAGCACCCGTGAAGTCGAGCGGCCGTCCGCCAGCACCCGCGAAGTCGAGCGGCCGTCTGCCGGCACACGCGAGTTCGGAGCGGCGGGCGGCGGCGGTGACCGCGGCTACGGCTCCACCACGTCGCGACCGCGCCAGACGGACGATTTTTCGACAAGCCCTCAGCAGCACACGGCGGTGTCCGGTGCGAACCGCGGCAGCCATGAACGCGCGGCGAGCCAGCGAGGCAGGCAGAGCATGCCGCAGGGCGCCCGCAGCAAGGGCGGCGGCGGGCGTGAGCGCTGAGACTAAGGAGCGGCACTCCCATGACTTCGAGACGTACGGCTTTGCCGGTCCTGCTGGGCGCCTGGCTGGTCGGGCTCGCGCTGCTGGGGGCCGGATGCACGCACCAGAACGAGGCGAAGTCGTTCGCGACACCCGACGAAGCGGCCACGGCTCTGGTGGCCGCGTTCGAGCAGAACGATCTCGACGCCGCCGCAGGGCTGATCGGGCCACAGGCCGGCGAACTGCTCGATTCGGGCGACCCGGTGGCCGACAAGGCGGACCGCGCGGAATTTCTCGCCGCCTACAAGGCGAAGCACGCGTTCGTCGACGAGGGCGCCGATCGCAAGACGCTGGTCATCGGCGAGGACGATTGGCCGATGCCGATTCCGCTCGTGCGGCGCGAAGGGCGTTGGGCGTGGGATGGAGCGGCCGGCGTCGACGAGCTGATCTATCGCCGCGTGGGAGCGAACGAGCTCGGCGCGATCGACGTGATGCGTGGGTTCGTCGCCGCGCAACAGGAATACGCCTCTGAAGGCCGCGACGGTGATCCACCGGGAATTTACGCGCTCAAGCTCCTGAGCGACCCGGGGCTCCACAACGGCTTGTACTGGGAGGCCGCGGAAGGCGATGCCCCGAGTCCTGCCGGGCCATTCGTCGCAGCCGCTGCCGGTGAAGGTTATCGCACCGGCGCACAACGCACGCCGTATCACGGTTATTTCTATCGCATGCTGTATGCACAGGGGCCCAACGCGCGCGACGGCGAGCGCGAGTATTTCAAGGACGGCCTGCTCACCGAGGGGTTCGCGCTGGTCGCGTGGCCCGCCGAGTACGGCTCCAGTGGCGTGCAGACATTCATCGTCAACGACGACGGCGTCGTGTTCCAGAAGGACCTCGGCGAGGAAACCACGACTGCTGTCGAGCGCATCCAGAAGTTCGACCCGGACCAGACGTGGATCGCGGTCGTCCCGCCGACGGGCTCGGCGGACGCCGCAGCGCCGGAAGCGACCTCGACGCGCTGAATCGACCCTCGGGGCGAAGCCGGTTCAATGGGTCATGCCGGAAGGCCCAACCATCGTCATCTTGCGCGAACAGGTCGAGCGCTTCGCGGGGTGCCGGATCATTCGCGCCGAAGGCAACGCCAGGGTCGACATGGCCCGGCTGACGGGACGTCGCGTCGAAGCCTTCCGCAGCTGGGGCAAGCACTTCCTGATCGACCTGCACGGGTTCGCGCTGCGGGTCCATTTCCTGATGTTCGGCAGCTATACGATCGACGAGCGCAAGCCGCGCGAGCCGCGCCTGAGTCTCGCGTTCCCGACCGGCGAGCTGAACCTGTACAGCTGCGCGATTCGCGTGATCGAAGGCGACCTCGACGCGGCCTACGACTGGCGCGGAGACGTCATGTCCGACGCCTGGGACGCGAGGGCGGCGTGCCGCAAGCTGCGCGCGATGCCCGACCGGCTGGTCTGCGACGCGCTGCTGGACCAGGAGGTGTTTGCAGGCGTCGGCAACATCATCAAGAACGAGGTGCTGTACCGGATTCGCGTGCACCCGCTCTCGCGCGTCGGCGCCCTGCCGCCGGCGAAGCTCCGCGAGCTCGTCAAGCAGGCACGCCAATACAGTTTCGAGTTCCTGGAATGGAAGAAGCAGTTCGTGCTGCGCCAGCACTGGCTCGCGCACAACAAGGGCACGTGCGACGGATGCGGACGCAAGCTCGTGCGCGCCTACCTCGGGGAGACCGATCGCCGGACGTTCTTTTGCGCACACGACCAGCGGCTTTACGCGACGCCGGCGCAGGCGCGAGCCGCCGCACGGACGGTGGCAAGCGCGCGCAAGGGTGGCAGGCGCCTGCCGACCCGGGCTGAGCCTCCATTGGAGCGAAGCACTGAACGCGCGACACGCCGGCTGCCACGACGCGGCCAGGCGACGCGCACGCCCGCCGCCCACAAGACCAAGGCAAGGCGCCAGCGCTTTCGGGCTTCATGATGATCTACGTCGGCACCGCGGGCTGGACGCTGTACAAGGCCGCCGACGCG
>JAJTCR010000301.1 GCA_021325695.1 Steroidobacteraceae bacterium
GCCAAGGAGCGCCTGCGCGAAGCCGAATGTTGACTGTCGCGGCGTGATCGGCCGGGTCCACGTGTACGATCGTCGTAAGACACATGTCGCCGGACCGCTCGCCATGAACTCGCACGCACGATTGCGCACCGTCGTCCTCGCCACCCTGCTCGCGTCGACCGTCGGGGCTTGTCAACGTGCGACGCCGCCCGAGTCAGCCAGCACGCAGCCACCGCACGTCCCAGTCCCGACTCCCACGCCGGAAACGCCGGCGTCGAAGCCCGAAACGACGCCCGAAGGCGTCCTGCTCGCGCACGTCTGGCAGTGCGACGACGGGTCGACGCACACGGTGCGCAACCTGTACCGCGAGCGGGCGATCGTCGGGGAATTCGGTCAAGACTCCCCGCAGCGACTCGACCAGGTCGAGAGTGCGTCGGGCGTTCGTCATTCGAACTCGACGGGATCGATCGTGTTCTGGTCCAGCGGCCGCACCGCGACGCTCGAGCGCCAGGGGTCGCCGCCGGTCCCATGCTCGGAGGTGCGCGCCGCGTCGCTGCGCGAGGACGCGCGCGTGCGCGGCGTGGTGTATCGCGCGCTCGGCAACGAACCCGGCTGGATCCTCGAGGTCGGGCCCGGTGGGCGGCTCGACTGGACGACCAACTACGGTCAGGACCGTTACGCGTTCGAAGGCGCGATCGAAGCCACAGGAGGTGACGCCTCGAGCCGCACGTTCACCGCGTCGAACGCGTCGCAGTCGATCACGGTGACGGTGCGCGCAGAACCGTGCACCGACGACGCGGGCTTGGCCCACGAGCACAGCGCGTCGATCGACTTCGCCGGCGGCACGCTGCGAGGGTGCGCGGTCCGGCTCAACTGAGCGGCGGCGCCGCGGGCGCAGCCGGCGTGCCCGGCAACGATTCGTCCGGCAGCGGAATGCGCTCGGGATCGCCGGGTACCGGCGAAAACCGCTGCTCGCGCCACTGCTGCTTGGCGGCCTCGATGCGCTCGCGCGAACTCGACACGAAATTCCACCAGATGTGGCGCGGACCGTCGAGCGGCGCGCCGCCGGCGATCATGACTCGCGTGTCCGCGAGCGTGGCGACGATCCGGACCGTGTGCGCGCCGGGCCCTAGCACGACGAGCTGGCCCTCGTGGAAATTCTTGCCCTCGACGTCCACCGCGCCCTGCGAGACGTAGATCGCACGCTGTTCGTGTTCGTCGTCGAGCATGCACAACGCTCCGGCGGCCGCGAAGGTCGCATCCACGTAGAGCGTCGGCGACAGTACGTGCACCGGCGACCGTCGGCCGAACGCCGTGCCGGCGATCACCGTGAGCCGCACGCCGTCGCGCTCCACGCACGGCAGGCTGGCGGCCGGATGGTGTGCGAAAGAGGGTTCGATTTCCTCGTGCTCGCGCGGCAACGCCACCCAGGTCTGGATTCCGTGCGCGCGCGTGCGGCCGTCGGGCCCGCGCACCTCGTCCGGCGTGCGCTCCGAGTGCGCGATGCCGCGCCCGGCGATCATCCAGTTGACGTCGCCCGGTCGGATCACCTGCGCCGTGCCCAGGCTGTCCCGATGCAGGAACGCACCTTCGTACAGGAACGTCACGGTCGCGAGGCCGATGTGCGGGTGGGGCCGCACGTTGACGCCCTGGCCCGGCCCGAAGTCCGCCGGGCCCATGTGGTCCCAGAAAATGAACGGTCCCACCGTCTGCAGCTCGGGCGCGGGCAGCAGGCGACGCACGGCGAAATCGCCGAGATCGCGGGGACGCGGCTCGATGACGCGATGGACAGCGTTCATCGTGGAAGTGTCCAGTGGCTGGTGGCTCGTGTCCAGTGAGCGAGAATGTCCGGGCCCTGGGGCCGACTTCGCCGTCGCTTCTTACTAGCCACCAGCCACCAGCCACTAGCCACTAGCCACTAGCCACCAGCCACCAGCCACCTTCCCTCCGCATCACTTGAGGCCGAGGACCGGCTTGCCCTGCTCGAACGTCACGTCCACCGGAATGCTGCGCGCGGCGAGCCGCGCCAGATCGGACTGCAGCTGCGGGCGGATGTTGCCCAGGTCCTGCGTGACGCGGGTCACCCCGGCGTAATCGCCGTCGCCCTGCAGTTTCAGGATCAGGTTCGAGAGTTCGTCCATCGCCTGGCGCATCTTCGCCATGTCCACGCGGTACCGGCCGCTCGCGGCATCACGCGTGAAGGCTCCGCGGTCCGCGAAGAAGTTGAAGCGCAGCATGTTCGCCGCGCCGTGCGCCGAGCCCGCGCCGAACCGCACCGAGCGGAAGATGCCCGTCAGGAACGTCACGTAATAATCCTCGAGCGACCCCGTCACCTCGCCCTTCTCGTGCAGCCTGGTGATCATGTAGAGGCCGAGGACGTCGGCCTTGCCTTCCTCGAGGCCGCTGCCGAGTTCCTTGAGCGCGTCGCGCACCGTGCCCTTGCCGTCGATCGTGTTCTTGATGCCGAGGCCGTGCGCGACCTCGTGGAACATGGTGTCGCCGAAGAACGCGTCGAACGTGACGTGCCTGCGCTGGTCCGGCGCGATCAGCTCGTCGGCGATCGGCAGCATGATCTTGTCGAACTTCGCGCGCATCGCGTTCTTGAGCTGCAGGCGCCGGGTGCCCTTCTCGAGCTGCACCCGTTCGTCGTTCGGCAGGTTGATCGCGATGGTCTTCGATCCCGCGTTGCAGTCGCCCGCGTAATAGAGCACGTCGTACGCGTTCAGGTCGGAGTCCGTGCCCGGCTTCTCGGCCTTGTACGCGTCGGGCACCGGCAGTCCGCGCTGCAGCTCGGGCAGCATCGCGGCGTAGCGCGCGAGGCGCCGGCTCCACTCCATGTCCTTGACGAGGACGTAGGCTTCGTACGCGGCCTTGTAGCCGAACAGCCGGTCCTCGTAGGTCTCGATCGGCCCGATCACGAGGTCGATGCGGTTGTCCTTCATGTCGAGCCACGCGCGGTCGCTCGCGCGGTAATCGTCGGTGCGCAACGCCGTGGCGCGGGCCTGCAGGTAGGTCTTCAGCCCCGCGTCTTCGGCGAGAGCGGCGGCCTGTTCGACCAGCGCGGCGGCGCGGGACACGCCGTCCTTGTACTCCTCGTGATACGGCACGACCCGCAGGGCGCCCTTGCCGTCTCGACGCAGCACGGTGTATTCGCTGCGGGCGTCCGGCAGGTTCGCCTGCTCGAATTCCTCCTTGGTCATGTCGACGGGGTAGAACTGGGCTCCGGGCGGTTTCGGTCCGACGCCCGGCACGAACGGCGCGTGCTCCGCGAGCCGGTCCCAGGGCCCGTAGTTGATCTTCGCGAAGGACTGCAGGCGGGGCTCCTTCGCGAGGCCCGCGAGCAGTGCGTCGCGGTCCCCGTACGCCTGGCGCCAGAACAGGTCGTCCATGACGACGCTGGCGTCGATGAAGAGACTCAGCATGCGTCGCTCGTTTTCGCTGAGTCCCTTGAGGTCGGCGGTGAGCGTGAAGGGCGCGTAGATCTCCGGCCGGGCCGGCACGACTGCGGGGTCCCCGGCCTGCGGCTCCTGCATCTGTCCCCCGTCGGCGCCGGCGGCGCCT
>JAJTCR010000302.1 GCA_021325695.1 Steroidobacteraceae bacterium
GCTCGACGATGCGCCGAACGAGGTGGCGGAGCTCGAGAAGCGCATCCTGCGCGCGGGCATGCCGAAGGAGGCACGCGACAAGGCGAAGAGCGAGCTCGCGAAGCTCAAGCTGATGTCGCCGATGTCGGCGGAAGCGACCGTCGTGCGCAACTACATCGACTGGCTCGTGAAGTGCCCGTGGCGCAAGCGCACCAAGGTCAAGCACGACCTCGCCGGCGCCGAGCGCGTGCTGAACGAGGACCACTTCGGGCTCGACAAGGTCAAGGAACGCATCGTCGAGTACCTCGCCGTGCAGCAGCGCGTGCAGACCCTCAAGGGCCCGATACTGTGCCTGGTCGGGCCTCCGGGCGTCGGCAAGACCTCGCTCGGCCAGTCGATCGCGCGCGCGACGAATCGCAAGTTCGTGCGCATGTCGCTGGGCGGCGTCCGTGACGAGGCCGAGATCCGCGGTCACCGCCGCACCTACATCGGCTCGATGCCCGGCAAGATCGTGCAGAACATGGTCCGCACCGGCGTGCGCAATCCGCTGTTCCTGCTCGACGAAGTCGACAAGATGGCGATGGATTTCCGCGGCGACCCGTCGGCCGCACTGCTCGAGGTGCTCGATCCCGAGCAGAACGCCACGTTCAACGACCACTACCTCGAGGTCGACTTCGACCTGTCCGACGTGATGTTCGTCTGCACCGCGAACAGCCTGAACATCCCGCCGCCGTTGCTCGACCGCATGGAGGTGATCCGCCTTCCCGGGTACACCGAGGACGAGAAGGCCAACATCGCGCGGCGTTACCTGCTGCCCAAGCAGGTGAAACTGAACGGCCTCAAGGACGGCGAGCTCAAGGTCTCCGACCCGGCGATCATCGACGTGATCCGCCACTACACGCGCGAGGCGGGCGTCCGCAGCCTCGAGCGCGAGATCTCGAAGATCTGCCGCAAGTCGGTCAAGGAGTTGCTGCTGGAGACCGACCGCAAGGCGATCAGCGTCACGCCGAAGAACCTGACCAAGTTCCTGGGCGTGCGCCGCCATCGGTACGGCCGCGCCGAGGAGAACGACCAGGTCGGCCAGGTGACGGGCCTCGCGTGGACCGAGGTCGGTGGCGAACTGCTGACGATCGAAGCCGCGGTGATTCCCGGCAAGGGCAAGCTCACGCACACCGGCCAGCTCGGCGAGGTGATGCAGGAGTCGATCCAGGCCGCGATGACGGTCGTGCGCAGCCGGGCGGTCGTGCTCGGCCTCGAAGGCGATTTCTACCAGAAGTCCGACGTGCACATTCACGTGCCCGAAGGCGCGACGCCGAAGGACGGTCCGAGCGCCGGCATCGGCATGTGCACTGCGCTGGTGTCTGCGCTCACGAAGATCCCGGTCCGCGCGGACGTCGCGATGACCGGCGAGATCACGTTGCGCGGACAGGTGCTGCCGATCGGCGGGCTCAAGGAGAAGCTGCTCGCGGCACACCGCGGCGGCATCTCGACGGTGCTGATCCCGGACGAGAACGTGAAGGATCTCGCCGAGATCCCGGACAACATCAAGGGCAAGCTCGAGATCAAGCCGGTCAAGTGGATCGACGAGGTCCTGCAGCTCGCGCTCAAGGACATGCCGCAGCCGCACGCGGCGCCCGGCGAGGAAAAGGCAGCGGACGACGGCAAGCGTGCCGTCGCCAAGCGTCCCGCCAAGCGCCCGGGCAAGCAGGTGCACGCCCACTGACGACAGGACCAGACGAGGATTCCACATGAACAAGAACGACCTGATCGATGCAGTCGCCGAGCGGACGTCGCTCGCGAAATCCGATGCCGCGCGTGCCGTGGAAGCGGTGCTCGGTGCCATCACCGAGGCGATGCAGAAGGGAGACGCCGTGACGCTGTCGGGCTTCGGGACCTTCGCCACCAAGAGCCGCGCGGCCCGCACGGGACGCAATCCGCGGACGGGCGAGCCGATCGAAATCCCGGCCAGCAAGGTTCCCGGCTTCAAGGCTGGCAAGGGGCTCAAGGACGCTGTAAACTAGTGGGCTCCCAGAGAGGCGCGGGTGCTTAGCTCAGCTGGGAGAGCGACGCCCTTACAAGGCGTAGGTCGGGGGTTCGAACCCCTCAGCACCCACCAGAACACGCGGAGTGGTAGTTCAGTCGGTTAGAATACCGGCCTGTCACGCCGGGGGTCGCGGGTTCGAGTCCCGTCCACTCCGCCACTTCTGGACATCCGAAAGCCCGCTCGCGCGGGCTTTTGCATTTTTGCCGGGAAAACAACAACTGGCGAGCCGAAGGGTCGCCTCTTACTATCCGCCATCCTCCAGACGCCTGACTTCAACATGCTGCAGAAAATTCGCGACAGGATCTCGGGTTGGTTCGCCGCGGTGTTCCTCGGGGCCATCGCCGTCGTCTTCGTTTTCTGGGGCATCCAGTTCGAGTCGTCGGTGACCACCGAAGCGGCCAGCGTGAACGGCGAGGACGTGCCTGCCCGCATCGTGCTGCAGGCCTGGCAGGACCGTCAGTCCGAGCTGCAGCAGCAGATCCGCGACGAGCTGCCGGCGGAGCTCGTCCGGACCGAACAACAGAAGCTGCTGGACGCGTTCATCGACCGCGAGCTGCTCGTGCAGCGCGCCCACGACACCGGGTATCGGGTCAGTGATCGTGAGCTTGCCGAGACGCTGCGCCAGATTCCCGCACTGCAGGTCGACGGCCAGTTTTCCCGTGACCGGTACGCCGCGCTGCTGCGCCAGCAGGGCCGCAGCGAGGCCGAGTTCGAACGCGACTTCCGCCGCGATCTAGAGTCGAACCAGCTGCGCAACGCCGTTGCCGTGTCGTCGTTCGTGACGCCCGGCGAACTGCAGCGCCGTGTCGCGCTGGAGGGCGAGTCCCGCGACGTCGCATACGCAGTGATCCCGGCGGCGGCTTACGCGACGCAGGTCGAGGTGACGCCGGAAGCCGTGGCCGCGTACTACGACAAGAACAAGGCGCAGTTCATGACGCCGGAGACCGTGTCGCTGCAGTACCTGCGGCTGGATCTCGCCGCCATCGCGGCGAACGTGCAGGTCACGGAGGAGGGCTTGCGCAAGTACTACGAGGAAACCGCCGCCCGTAACGAAACGCCGGAACGACGCAAGGCAAGCCACATCCTGGTCGAGTCGGGCAAAGACGACGCGGCGGCGAAGAAGGAGGCCGAGGACCTCGCCACCCGGGCCAGGTCCGGTGCGGATTTTGCCGCACTGGCGCGCGAGCATTCGGACGACGTCGGTTCCAAGGCCTCGGGCGGCGACCTGGGCTGGGCGACGCGCGAAGCGTACGTCAAGGAGTTCTCGGACGCGCTGTTCGCCCTGCAGAAGCAAGGTGACATCGTCGGTCCGGTACGCACGCAATTCGGCTACCACGTGATCCGCCTCGACGGCATCGAGACGCCGCACGTCCGCACCTTCGAGGAAGTGCGTGCCGAGCTGGAACCTGAGTACCGGCGCGAACAGGCGCAGAACGAGTTCTATGACAAGTCGCAGCAGCTCGCCGACGAGTCGTTCGCGGCGCTGAGCGAACTCGAG